>JAZSMX010000076.1:0-5287 GCA_045536125.1 Eubacteriales bacterium
CCTGAGCAGATCAGTTATATTAAGGAAGAAATCTGGAATCACATTCAAGAGGAATATGATCAGGATGACATCATTCTGATGAAGAACGGAGTCAAGTTCGATTACACGGAAACTTCCTTTGCAGAGGGCGACGTGATCTCCTGGAGACGGGCGAAATACTTTACCGTTTCTATTGAGGATCAGAGCGGCAACGAGGTACACTCCGTTGAGGTGCGTGACGAAGAGCTGACCGATCCGAGACGTCTGAGCTTCGAGCAGGTAGAAGACATTAAGAATGAGATCTGGCTTTATATTCAGAAGGCGTACGGTACAGACGATATCATTCTGACGAAGGATAGTGTCGATTTCGATTACACCTCGACAACCTTAGCAGAAGGAGACGTGATCTCCTGGCGCAAAGCACGGTACATCAAGATCACGGTGAAGAATCCCGAAACGCAAGCGGACGTTTACACGAAGGAGCTGCGTGCGGAAGCCGAGGATACACCGAACGTAGCCGACTGGGTTGCGGATATCAAATCTGCCATTGTGGATTCTTACACGGGTGAAAAGCCGAGTGCCGATGATATCGTTCTGTTGAAGGACGGAAACCTTTATACTCCCGGACCTATCAGCAATGATATTATCCTTTCCTGGCGTGAGGTCGTTTACTATAACATCACGATTTTGAATTCTGCCGGAAACCCGGTGCACGTTGAATCGGTGCGTGAAACGCTCGGAAGCTACATGCCGCTGTCTTCCTCTCAGATCGAAAAGCTTCAAAAAGCAATTCGTGACTACGTCCAATCGGCGACAGGGGAAGGGTGGCTTGAAGATGAGTGGCTGACAGATAAGTGGCTGATCGATGATGCCGTTCTGACCAATCTTGACGGCTCTGATTTCGATCTTTCGACCAGGATCACGGAGAATATGACGCTTTCCTGGAGACGGGCGAAGTACTTTACCGTTTATATTAAGGATGAGAGCGGCAACAAGATATGCTCCGTCGGTGTGCGTGACGAATATGCGACGGATACGAAAAAGCTGTCCGACACCCAAGTGTCCTTGATCAAGCATGAGATTCAGGATGGCTATCCCGATGATAAGAAGCCTCTTCTGTCGGATATCATTCTGACGTTCGAAAGCTCCGATTTCGATAACGCTACTAAGGTGATGGAAGCGAATGACGTCATCTCCTGGCGTCTTGCAAGGTATTACAAGGTCACGGTGAAGCATCCCGAGACGCAAGCCGAGGTTTACGTCGGCATGCTGCGTGCGGAAGCCGAGAATACTCCGAACGTAGCCACGTTGCTGTCTGAAATCAAAGACGCGATTCGGGCTTCCTATACAAGCGATCAGCCTCTCTACACAGATATCTATCTGAGAAAAGACGGAAGTGATTACACGGCAGGCGTGATCAATGGAGACATTACGCTCACCTGGCGTCTTGCGACGTATTATAAGGTCACGGTGAAGCATCCCGAGACGCAAGCGGTGGTTTATACGAAGGATTTGCGTGCGGAAGCCGAGAATACCCCGAACGTAGCCACGTTGCTGTCTGAAATCAAGGACGCGATTCGGGATTCCTATACGAGCAACAAGCCTCCACTTGCAGATATCTATCTGAGAAAAGACGGAAGCGATTACACGGCAGGTGTGATCAACGGCGATATTACGCTTACCTGGCGTCTTGCTCTCTACTACAATGTCAAGGTGGCAGATCCCAACTCCGGTGCAGTGCTGATCACCAAGAAGGTTCGCATGGAGGACGATGACGAAAAGAAGCTGAGTGATGTTCAGATTCGGGATATTCAGAATGAGCTTGCAAGCCTCTATTCTATGTACGATGCGAGAGATTTCATTCTGACCTTGAATTCTTCGGATTACACTCCGGAGATCCTACAGGGTGATATCACCGTTTCCTGGCGTGCGGCACAGTATTACACCGTCAAGGTTCTTCACGGATTCGATTCTTCTTTGGGAACCTGGATTGAGAAGACCTATTCCGTCAGAGAAGGCTACAGCATTCTCACCTGGTACGAAGACGGTTGGCAAGGCTTCGATGCCTCCGGAGCTACCGTTCTTGCGTCAATGAATGCATACCGCGAAAGCATTGACGGAGATCCTCGCCAATACTACAAGTACGTATGGAGAGAGGTCAGCGCAAATCATGTCATTTCGCAGACCGATTATGCGGAACAAGCCATTGTGACAAAGGATCTGCGATTGACCTGGGTTGAGGTATACGACGACGATTTCATTTCCGTTGTGATCAAGGATGAGAACGGTCAGGAGATATGGCGCAATGATGAGATGAAGAAGGGAGATTCCCTGAAATACTATCTCGAAACGACCGTGAAGGAAGGGACAGGAACAACTCTTTGGGCATGGTTGATCGAGCAGAGAACCGCCCAAAACCCGCACTTGCTCTGGGACTACGTGCATGAATACGAGGTCGCATGGCATAGCGGTGATCTCACGTATGACGATACGACCGTCAATATTCGCTTGACTGACAGCATGACTCTTTCCTGGAAGCATTACAGAGTTTACGACAACGTCGGTCTTGGAACTGTGGGCGGTAGCTACTCCGGTCAGACATCCGACGATTACGTCATCACTCATGAGGACGGCATGTGGGAGCTTGAATGGAAGGGTAGCTGGCCCGCAACGGCAACGGATCCGATGAGATTTATGCTCACCACGGACTTCCTTGAAAATGCCATCGGGGAAGAGAACGGACACGGTGTGCGCTTCAGCGCAACGGACTCGGAAGAGGAGATCACACTGTCCGCATCGCTCCTTGCAAAGCTTTACGCGCAAAGAGGAAGTGAAGAAAAGCTATATCTGTACTATGCACCGAACGCAGGAAAGAAGACCGATTTTGAGTTTGCAGATCTCAATGCGGTTTATTACAGCTTTGAATTCCGTGACTCTGTCAAGGCTCTTCAGCTTGGAAACTTCAACACCGATCCGAACAATCCCGACGTGTTGTTGACCTTGCCCTACAGCGGTACGCTGAAAAACGCAAACGGTGTCAAGACCTTTGTATGTGTGGAGAACGGAAGCTCCTATGACAAGGTCGTGCCTCGCGCAAGTGCTGCGGGAACAATCACCTTTGTCGCACCTCACTTCTCCTCCTTCGCTGTGGTGGATCACTACCGAATCGGTATCAAGTTCCCGCACGCGTTGAAGGCAGGTGAGACCGATCGCAATGAGTATCCCATGAACGAGATGATCGCAACCTACCCGTTGCCTTATAACAGTAACACGGGTGAGGATGACGACAACTATTATCCCGCAGGCGCATCTCTTACGATTTCTCCGATCATGGGTATCGGAAACCATCTCAATATGGTGCAGATCACGGATACGTTCATTTTGAAGGACGGTTCCAAGATTGAAACGCTTGCTTCCTCCGGAACGTTCACGATGCCCGACTATCCGATCGAGATGCAATTTGAGATTGCACCCAAGAGATACAGCGTTACGTATTATCGGGGAGGCGTGCTTCTTGGAAGCCTTACGCTTTCCTATACCGGATATGAGGTTGACACGAATCCCGAAAGACTTGCATTCAAGGAATCGATCCTTTCGCTTTCCAACCTCGCAGATCCTACGATCACCGTGGACAACGGTTGGTTCTGGAGTTATTCGGGAGATTTGGATTGGGCTCTCGGAAGAGAGAATATCATATTGAATCTCTCGAAAACCGAGCCCCCCGAAGATCCCGACGATCCCGATGATCCCGATGAACCCGAAATCAGCGTTCCCGAGGGAGATCCGATGGCAGAGCGGTACACGGTTGTCTTCTATTCCGCAGACGGCACAAAGGTTCTCAAAACAAAACGCTATGCGCTTGCAACACTGGTCAGCCTTTCTCGCTTCCCGACGGTTGCTTCGATTGTCGGCAATGATGGCTTGAAGACAGGATATCTTGCTTACTGGATCAATAAAGCCGACAGCAAGAGAATTCCCGACGGATATACGGTGGTACAGTGGCGTGAGCTTCTGACGCTTGATGAGGATCGCAAGATCGAGGTGTGCCTTGCATATGAGCCGTGTGACTATGCGATCTATACGGACGGAAACGTTTCCGTGACGGTAGGCGAGGAGGAACAGGCTGCATTCGCACAGGTCGGAGCAGAAGTGACGGTTACGATTGCGGGAGAGCTCGGCAATCGAATTCCCACGATTGAGATCAAGAGTGCCTCCGGTGAGATCATCGCAAGAAGCACGGGCAAGAGTGAGGTAACGGTCGAAATGCCCGCCGATGCAATTGTGATTTCCGTGACGTGGGAGGAAAGCGATATTGAGTATGAGATGGACGGAGAGGTGCAAAGCGCAGCTCCCGGAACACTGGTTCTGCTTCCCGCGGTGGAGGTAGAAGCAGGAATGTCCGTCGATTCCTCCAAGCTTCCCGAAGAGCTTATCCTCGTTTCTGCGAAGGCAGAGGACGGAAAGCTGGTTCTGGTATACGGATTTGTTCTTGGGGAGGGTGTTGACGTCAGCGCATTACTGGAAGCGCTGGAGAGCATCCTTGTCAAGACCGAGTACAATGATTGCTTCATTGTTGACGGTGTCGTTTACAACAGCGCAGAGGAAGCGGTGGAAGGAATGAGTGCCGAATCCTTTGACGGCTTTGGCGAAAAGTATGACAAGAATCTTTATTTCGCTACCTTTGAGCAGGCAACCCGTGCCTTCTCCTGGATTCCGATTCTGATTCTTGGAATCCTTCTCTTCCTCATTGCTCTGATCGCACTCTTCTATATCCTCTACATCAAGGGTATCTTGAAGCCTTGCCTCTTCTTGAAGGTTATTACTTCGATTGTCTCTGTATTCTTCGCACTCTGCACCGCCCTTGCAGTGGCTTGGCTGTGGATTTTGCGTCGGTTCGGATATGACGATCAGAGACTTCTCAAGAAGTATCCTCTTGCAAAATCGCGCAAGAAGAAGGTGACACTTGAGGAATCCTTGGATGCCTTGAAGAATGCAGATCCCAACTTTGAAGCAACCGCAAGCACGGTTTCCGCAGAGCGGATCGCGCAAAAGACACTGGCGGTAGAAGCTGAGATGTATTCCTTCGAGGATGCGGAAGACGCGAGTGAGGAAGCTGTGGAAGAACCCACGGAAGAATCCACGGAAGAACCCGCAGAGGAATCCACGGAGGAAACCACGGAGGAATCCACGGAAGAAACCGCAGAGGAATCCACGGAAGAAACCGCAGAGGAAACCACGGAGGAAACCGCGGAGGAATCCACGGAAGAAACCGCAGAGGAATCCACGGAAGAAACCGCAGAGGAATCCA
>JAZSMX010000132.1:0-35476 GCA_045536125.1 Eubacteriales bacterium
AAACAAGACCTGCGGGAGAGGTGTAAAGGAAGACGAGAAAGAACAATGCCATTCCGTAAAGCTGGATTTTGCTCTTGAGAGGGAAGCCCTTGAGGTAGATCACACAGGAAATGACGTTGATCAAGGTCATAAGGATGGGAAGCAGGTTGATTGCCACCCCACCGATGACCAAAAGTCCGTCGGGAGCAGCAAGATCCTTGATTGGGCCTAAAGAGACACCCTCCAGAATCTTGAGGGAGGACAGAAACTGATAAGCCGCCATGAAGAAGGGAATCTCCAGAAGAAGAGAAAGAGAACCCTTGAGCGCATCGGTGGGCTTATAGTTGTTCTGTCGGTAGTAAGCCTGAAGGATCATCATCTTCTCGTCGCCCGAGAAGGTCTTCTTGATGTGAGAAACGCCGCGACTCAGCTTCATTTCGACGTCGCGTGCTTCCTCTTGCATAGCATCGGCTCGCCTGTAAAGAGGCAATACCAGAATGTTCATGCAAAGACTCAAAAATATGATCGATATACCGGGGTGATTGACAAACGAGTTTGCCAATTGGAAGATCAACTCAAAGACAAGCTTCAAGGGACCTATGAATAACGTGCTCAGTATGGTGAAAAAATCCATTTATTTTTCCTTTCTCGTCAATTCTTCATATTTCGCCTCAAGATAATCCGCGGTGCGGACTGCTCCCTCGCCGAAATGCTCCCAAGTTTCCGCCTTCACACTTTCACGTCCCTTGGCGTAAACGGAGTCGGTCAGACAGGAATCAATCAATTCTGCAAGGCTTTCCATATTGTCTTCCGTCAACTCTCTTCCGAGACGGGGAAGTGCGGAAACGGTCCAGAGCGGATCCTCCAGCCACCAAGCATCGTAAAGACTTGTGTCGAATTTGGGATTGGTGTAAATAATGGGTTTGCCGTAGATTAAAGAAAAATCGAAAATGACACCCGAAAAGTCGGAGATCAAAATGTCGGAGCGACGGAGCACCTCAAAGTTGTCCGTGTCGCGATTCCATTCAAGACGGTCGGAGTCGGGATATTCCGCCATCAGCTTATGAATCATTTCGGTCTCGGATTTGAAGGACTGAGGATGAGGACGGATGATGATGTGATATCCTGTCTTCAGAAGCACGTCGATGATCTTTCCGCCGTATACACCGAAAATGGCACTGGAGCCCCAGGAGGGAGCCAAAAGGACTGTGCGCTCGTGTGCGGGTGCCGGACCGACCGCCTCATATCTCTTTGCCATCTCATCCATGTAAGGAATACCGACCTTGACAAGCTCCTTTGGGGGAAGGTTGCGGAGCTTTTCGAGTTTTCTAACATCATTGACTTGATACTCGCCGGAAAGAAGAATCGCGTCATAGTAGTCAATTCCAAACATTCTGTAGAGAATGATTTCACTCGCCGCGTGAGGAATATGCACGTAGTAATCGACCATCTTGGAACGCTTCCACTGATAGACGTCAAGACCGGGTGTGGTTGAGAAAACGATGGTTGCGTTGAGAAAATTCAGTCGGGAGAACATCTTGTTACCCTCGATATATTCCGCCTTGACGTGCTCGTAAGGGCAGTTGAGTGCGGGATCGTCGGAGGAGGCGGTGAGGTAGACAATGTCCTTGCCTCTTTTGTTCATCTCACGGCAGATCGGCTCAAAAATCGACCAATAACGCTTGTCGTCCGAAAAAATCACGTAAGGGATTTTTTGATAGCTTTTTTCAACGTTCTTACCGCCCGCCTTCATACGGAGCTTTACGATGAGCATTCGAATGGAGTAGAATGCCGCACCGAGAATGCTCAAAAGGACCGTAAAGAGCATGCTTCCTGTTCCGGGATCGATATAAAGTGAAGTGATTGACATGAGTGACTCCTTTTTGTTGTTTGCCTTTGATTTTATATTCTAAGATGTAATATAAGCAATATTATAATTATACCACCGATTTTTCCAAAGTCAATAGTTTTCAAAAAATACGCCGATTCGCAAAAAAAGAAGAAATACGAACTATTTGTTTTTCGTATATTCTGACGGAGACATTCCGGTGGATTTTTTGAAGGTTCTGGAAAAATAGTGAAGAGATGAAAATCCCAGCTCCTCCGAGATTTGTGTAAAATTCAGCTTCCCGTCATCCATCAGCTGCTTGGCGCGTTCAATGCGAAGAGCGTTCAAATAATCGATGGCTCCCATGCCGGCTTTTTGGCGAAAAAGAAGCTTGAGCTTTGAAACGCTCATGGAGCACGAAACGGCGATTTCTTCAAGTGTCAGATGAGAGGATATATTGGTTTGCAAAAATGTGACTGCCTCCGAAAATTCCTCATCCCATTTGATATCCTTGGAGCTTTTGGTGAGCGATGTGCTGTAGGTCTTATAGACGTCAATGAGAAATAACTCAATGTGCTTTTTCAGTCCCCACAGCTCGGACGGAGAAACTCCCTCCCGCAACACCATACCCGAAATGGGATCGGAGACGTCTCTGCCGCAAAAATATGTGATTCCTTCATCCACAATGGAAGAGATTGCGGCTTTTTGATTCGGTGTCAGCGTGATCACCTTATTATAGAGGGTTGGGAGAAATTCTGATTCCGCCTCAAATGTAAGAATTGCCGCTTCCGCAAGAACCGGCTTGATAAGGCTTGCTTCGTGATAAGATGCCGGAGCATAAATAATCATTTGCCCTTCTGTGAGGGTATATTCTTTCCGATCAATCAAAAGCGTGTGATGCCCCTTTGAAAGATAGATGATTTCGGGAAACGGATGAGCTTCGCCGCGTCCCGGATAGCCTTTGACGAGATCCGGGCGAAGAACGGTAAATATTTCCTTCACGGAAAGCGCGTCTGCCATAGCGGTTCCCATGTATTCCATATCCGCACTCCTTTCTGTTGTACTCGATTTACAAAAACGGTTGGCAAGGAAATTGTCTTTACATTAGATTATAGTGAGTTTTTTCGAAAAAGTCAATAGAAAATCTAAAAACCTGCTTTTGGGGTGTAGAAAACGGTAGAATTTTGCTTTTTTGGAATCACAAAAATAAAAAAATGAAATAATTTGCAGATTTTTGAAAAATGGTATTGCTTTTTTAAATTTTTGGTTGTAAAATATAAATATCCGTTGAAGCGAATATGCCAAACGGAGAAAAAACATTTTTTGGAGGAAGACTATGAAAAAAATCATTGCTTTACTTCTTGCGAGCATGATGCTTTTGGGACTTGTCGCTTGTACTCAGGCAGACGACGGTTTCAAGGTTGGTGCAATCTACATCAACAGCAAGAATGACACTGCGGGTTACACCTACGCACACCATACCGGTATCACTACCGCTATGGAGCAGCTCGGTCTTGACCCCGACACTCAGCTTGTGATCGTGGACGAGGTTCCCGAGGATGAGCAGAAGGTTCTTGCAGCAATCGACACTTTGGTAGGTCAGGGTGTTGACATCATCTTCGGCATCTCCTTTGGTTATATCGATGCTATGGAGAAGGGCGCACAGAAATATCCCGACGTTGTGTTCTCTCATGGCACCGGCTACAAGAGCAACGAGACCAACTTTAACAACTACTTCGGACGTGCATATCAGGCACGCTACCTCTCCGGTATCGCAGCAGGTCTTAAGAGCCTTGAAGTTGGCAACAACAACGTAGGCTACGTTGCAGCTTACGGTACAGAGTACGCAGAGACCGCTTCCGGTATCAACGGCTTTGCTCTCGGTGTTCAGGCAGTGAACCCCGACGCAACCGTTTACGTAAAGAAGCTCAACGCTTGGGCGGATGAAGTCAACGAAAAGGCATATGCCGAGGAGCTGATCAACACCTATAAGTGCGGCATCATCGCACAGCACTGCGACTCCGCACAGCCCCAGATCGTTGCACAGAACAAGGAAGTCTTCGGCTGCGGCTACAACTCCGATATGACTCCCGATGCCCCCAAGGCACATCTTACCGCTGCTATCTGGCACTGGGACGTTTACTATAAGACTGCAATGCAAGCTGCTATGGATTGCGACAGCGCTGATCAGTTCGTTGAGAAGATGGGTGGTCCCGCATACTACGGCGGTCTTAAGGAGGCGTTCGTTGACGTTTCTCCTCTGAGCGAAAATTGCGCACCCAACACCGAGAAGGCGATCGAAGCAGTTCGCAAGCTGATCGTTGACGGCGAGTGGGATGTATTCACCGGTGTGAAGCTTACCATCGATGCTGACGGTAACGTAGAAAAGAAGAACGAGGCTCTTGTTGACAACAAGGATAACGTCATTGTTGCAGCAGGCGGTGCCTCCGTTGAAGACGGTGTCATCACCGGTACGATGAACTACTACGTAAAGGGTGTTAAAGAGGCTTGATCGTAAGCTCGTAAACGATTCGGAGCGGTCGGAAGTTCCGACCGCTCCTCTTTCTTTATATCCAAAGTGTTTTTGTGTTCCGGAATGGCGAACAGAGAACAACGTCGGTTGTTTTTTGTTCGGCGTTTCGGAATTGACGATATTTCAAGGAGGATTTCCATGACAGAACAGTATGCAATTGAAATGCGTGGGATTACCAAAACCTTTGGTCCCATTGTGGCGAACAAGGATGTCAACCTCACCGTAAGGGAAGGGGAGATCTTAGCTCTGCTCGGGGAAAACGGTTCGGGAAAAACGACGCTGATGAATATGCTTTCGGGAATCTACAAGCCGGATTGCGGCAGCATCTTTGTGAACGGAAAAGAGGTTGTCATCAATTCTCCCGAGGATTCCAAAAAGCTTGGTATCGGTATGGTGCATCAGCATTTTAAACTGGTGGACGTTTTTTCCGCGGCGGACAATATCTGGATGGGGAAGGAAAAAGCACCGTGGGTGCTTAGCAAAAACCGTTTTGAGGAAATTGAGGATATCGCCGCCAAATTCGGGTTTGAAATTGATCCCCGTAAGCGAGTTTTCAATATGTCTGTCTCCGAAAAGCAGACGCTTGAGATCATCAAGGTGCTTTATTATGGGGCGAAGATCATCATTCTGGATGAGCCAACCGCGGTTTTGACTGTGCAGGAAACGCAAAAGCTGTTTGCGGTTCTTCGCCGTATGCGAGAGCAGGGGCACGCCATCATTATCATCACACATAAGCTCAACGAGGTGATGGAAATTTCCGACCGCGTGGCGATTCTTCGCAAAGGAGAATATATTACGACTGTCGATACGAAGGAAAGCTCCGAGCAAACCTTGACGGAGTGGATGGTCGGAAGAAAGATCGACTTAAATATTCAACGTCCGAAGGTTGAGACTACCAAGCCTCTTTTGGAGGTGCGCGACCTTACCATTCAAAATGACGAGGGCGCCGTTGCTATTGACAATGTGAATTTTTATATCCGCGGCGGTGAGATTCTCGGTGTCGCGGGAATTGCGGGATGTGGGCAGAAGGAGCTGTGTGAGGCAATTGCCGGGTTGCGTCCCATTGCGAGCGGTCAGATGATCCACAAGGGCGACAATATTGTGGGGCTTTCTCCGAAAGAAATTTTGGAAAAAGGAATTTCCATGTCCTTTATTCCCGAGGATCGCTTGGGAATGGGATTGGCTCCCTCCATGTCCGTGGCGGAAAATATGCTTCTTAAGAAATACCGCGATTCCAAGGGACCTTTCGTTGATATCAAAGAGGGACATCGGGATGCAGAGGAGGTCATTCGCAATCTTGGCGTCGTAACTCCTTCGGCGGATACTCCCGTACGCCGTTTGTCGGGCGGTAACGTGCAGAAGGTACTTCTCGGACGTGAGATCAAAGCCGGACCGAACGTTGTTGTGACGGCATATCCCGTACGCGGACTCGACATCAATTCCTCTTATCTGATCTATGATATTCTCAATCAGCAAAAGCTTGACGGAGTCGGTATTTTGTTTGTTGGTGAGGATCTGGACGTGATGCTGGCACTTTGCGACAAAATCATGGTGCTTTGCCACGGCCGGGTGATGGGTGTGGTTCACGCACATAAAACAAGCAAGGAAGAATTGGGGCTTATGATGACGGGCGCTCTGGACCTTTCCGAAAAATATGCGGACAAGCCCGCAGGAATTGCCAAGGATTCCTTGATTAAAAACGACGCGCAGGAAAAGGAGGATTGAACATGGGATTTCACGTTGTAAAAAGAGATAAATGTCCTCTTTGGATGCGCGTATGTATGTACGTCGGTGCGGTTCTTGCAGCACTTTTGCTGGGAGCATTGATCCTCCTTGCCATCGGTGTCAACCCGATTTCGTATTACTACAATATGATCACCATGGGAACGATTGGCAACAAGCGCGCTTATACAACTTTTATGAACTACATCAACGAGTTCTTCCCTCTGGCTCTGACCTCGGTGGCTCTTGCTCTTGCATTCAAGATGCGATTTTGGAACATCGGTGGAGAGGGGCAGTTTATCATGGGTGCCATTTCTGCCGCTTTTGTGGCATTGAACCTCGGCGGTGTTCTTCCTGCTCCGATCGTTCTTGTTTTGATGTGTCTTGCCGCGATGCTGGTTGCAGGTCTCTACGGCTTGATCGCAGGTGCTCTAAAAGTAAAATTCGGCACCAATGAAACCTTGATGACCTTGATGCTGAACTACATTGCGCTTTATCTGCTTGTGTTTTTCGGAGAGACCAAGGCGGATTGGAATATCTTTTTGCAAACGGAATCCAACCGTCCTGTTTTCCAAAGCTTCACGCAGCTCGTTTCCTTTCCGCTTATTCCCATAGGGGATAAATTCAAATTGAACACCTGTCTTTTGCTGACGCTCCTGATCGGCATCTTGATCTACGTTTACATGAAGCGTACCAAGCACGGATATGAGATCAACGTGATCGGTGACAGTGCGGGAAGTGCGCGGTATGCGGGAATGAAGGTCAACTGGATCATATTGCGTACGGTCTTTCTCTCCGCTGCTCTGATCGGTCTTGCCGCAGCATTCAAGGTGGGAAGCGTAGGTGTTCTTTCTACCTCATTTACCGATGACGTTGGTTGGACAGGTATCATCGTAGCCTGGCTTGCACAGTTCAATACGGGAATGATTTTTGTCGTTTCCGCTCTGATCAGTGTGTTGCAGTTTGGTTCTACCATTGCTGCTTCTACCTTTGGTCAGGTGGATTCCAGCTTTGCCAATATGCTTCAGGGTGTGATTCTGTTTTTGATTTTGGCAGCGGATTTCTTTATTCGCTTCCGCATCGTCAGAGTAAGAAAGGGGGACGGTGAAAATGGATAAGCTTGGTGTCATCACTGCGTTTATACATGCGGTTGTCGTTTACAATATTCCTCTTCTTTACGGAACGGTGGGTGAGATCACGGTTGAAAAATCGGGAAGTCTGAACCTCGGTGTCGAGGGAACTATGGCGGTTGGTGCGATTTTCGGTTATCTTTTCGGTTGCTATGCCAATAGCATTGGTATGGGAATTGCCGTTTCCTTTTTGGCAGGTGCTTTGTGCGGCTTGCTTTTTGCCTTTTTGACGGTTTCGCTTCAAGCCAATCAGAATATCACAGGTCTGACTTTGACCACCTTTGGACTTGGTGTGTATTTCTTTGTCGGTAACAGTGTAAAAACTCGTGCATGGCCGGAGATGAACCAGCATCTCGGTGTGAAGGAAGGCTTTGCGGAGATCGATATTCCGCTTCTTTCGGAAATCCCCGTGATTGGAAAGGGCTTTTTCAGTCACAATCTGATGGTGTACCTCGGAATCGCCATTGCGGTGTTCATGTGGTGGTATCTCAAGCATACTAAGACAGGATTGCGTTTGCGTGCCGTCGGTGAAAATCCCGCGGCTGCCGATTCGGTGGGAATCAACGTCAATTTGATGAAATATCTCCACATTTGTCTCGGATGCGGTATCATGGGAATTGGCGGATACTACATGGCATTGAATATGTCCGGCTCCTTCAACAGTGCTTGTTGGATCGGTGGTTACGGCTGGATTGCCGTTGCGTTGGTTATTTTTGCAAACTGGAGTCCGGTTCTCTCTCTTCTCGGTACACTTGTCTTCGGTATATTCAACACCTTGCAGGTGTCCGGAACCAGCCTTGCCGCAGCGTTCCCTGAGGTTTTAGGATGGATGAGACTGATTCCTACCCAGCTTTATCAAGCGCTTCCGTTCATCATCACAGCAATCGTTTTGATCATCACCTCGATCCGCAACAAGCGTGGCAGCAGCGGCTTGCCTGCGTCCTTGGGATTGAATTATTTCCGCGAAGAGCGCTGATTTTCCTAGAAGGGAGAAGGACACTATGAACTTTTTAGAGGAACGGATTCTGAAGGACGGAATCGTAAAGGAAGGAAACGTACTCAAGGTTGACAGCTTTTTGAATCATCAGATGGATATTGAGCTGATTGACCGCATCGGAGAGGAATTTTACAATCGCTTCAAGGATAAAAAGATCACGAAAATTCTTACCATAGAAGCCTCGGGAATCGGAATCGCGTGCTCCGTGGCACGTTGCTTCGGTGTCCCCATGGTGTTCGCTAAGAAAAGCAAAAGTGTAAATATTGATGGGGACGTACACATCGCAGAGGTGGAATCCTTCACGCATCAGACCAAAAATAAGGTGATCGTTTCCGAACGGTTTTTAGGAGCTGAGGATCACGTATTGATCATCGATGATTTTCTTGCGAACGGATGCGCTTTGCAAGGATTGATTTCCATCACGGAGGGCGCAGGTGCTACTGTTGAAGGACTTGGAATCGTCATTGAAAAGGGCTTTCAGTTTGGCGGAAGAGCCATTCGAAATCTCGGATATCACTTGGAATCCATTGCCATTGTGGAATCTATGGATCACGAGACGGGAAGCATTGTATTTGTAGATCAAGGAAAATAATAAAAGAACGCTTGAGGCGACGTCTTCCGAACGGTCGGAAGTGCGTCGCCTCAAGCGTTTTTGCTCATTCCAGTATTTGCGTCAGCGCGTCATATGCGTTTTCCGCAACGAAGAGAGCATCGCAGGAGGTAAGACGTTCTTTTGTGCTATGTCCCGTCAAAAGAAGAATGCAGTCCGCGCCCATAGCATGAGCGGTGGTTGCATCGTGGTCGGTGTCTCCAAGGAAGAGAACGCGTGCATCGGGATTCGCTTTTCTCCAAGCCAGACCCAGGTATTCCTTGCTGCCGGCATGAATATTGTCCTGACCTAAAATTCCTTCAAAATAAGAGCGCACACCAAGATGGGTGAGCTGATGCTCCAGCATATCCAGCTTGGAGGCGGAAAGCACCCATTGAGGAAGCCCTTTGCCCTTGACGAATTCCAAAGCATCCCTTATGCGCGGGCAGAGACCTGCGCTTTCTGCATGTATGAGATAGCGATCCATCCATTCCGAGGCAAGAATCTCATAGGGGGTAACCTCAAAATCAAAGCCCATTTTTCTGTAATAGTCTTTTACGGGAAAGCCGAACAGGGATTGATAGGTCTCTTTTGAGGGCAATTTAGGGAGGCCGTATGCTTCAAACAAATCGTTTTCACTTAAGAAGCATGCGTCTGCATCGTCAAGGATCGTTCCGTTAAAATCCCAAAATATGTGCGTATAGTTTTTGTTATGCATGGAAAGAGCCATCCTTTTTTTGTAATTGAAGGAATATAGGGGAAGATTTCTGCCGCTTTTTCGGAAAATGCTTCCATCACTTCCAAGGAGATGCCGAGGTGACAGAATCTGTGGGTTGATATCGGTGTATTTTTCCTTTATAATCAATGCGTGACAGCGAGAGCGGTCTGCATAGAAAAAAACAAGAAAGGAGTGGTTTTTTTGATCACGAAAAAGCAAATGAAAAGAAGGAGACGCGGAAGAGCAAGACGGTTGATGTCTGCGCTGTTTGCCGCAGTGTTCCTTGTGGGAACGTTGACCGTTGCCGTAGGGGCGCAAGAGCGTGTTGCTTTTCCGAAGGACAGTGTTCCGACCGACGTTTATCTTGAGGACGTCGAAATTCTGGACGGTGACTGTGTCATCTGGAATTCGATTACATACGTCCCTTTAAGAAAATTTTGCAACGTATTCGATGAGTGCAGCTTCTCATGGAACGGAAAAACGTCGACTGCAACCGTGAAGACCGCAAGCGGTATGACTCTGATACTCGGGAGCGGTGAAATCTATTTGTATGCCAACGGTCACTACTACTATACGGTCGGGGCAATTCAGAACTGGAGCGGAAGCCTTTACGTCCCGATTCGTCCCTTGGCGAGAGCCTTCAACAGCAATCTTTCCTGGAATGATTCCAGACGCGCAGTAGAACTTTCCAAGCCGAACGGTGTGCCGATGGTTTCATGGGCAAGCTACAATGCGGATGACCTGTATTGGCTATCGCGCTTGATTTCCGCAGAATCGCGCGGCGAGAGCATGAAAGGGCAGATCGCTGTCGGAAACGTGGTGTTAAACCGTATGCGGCATGCTTCTTATCCAAACACGATCTACGGTGTGATTTTTGACCGCAAGCACGGGACACAGTTTTCTCCTGTTTCCTACGGTACGATCTACAATCCGCCGGCAAGCTCTTCGGTCATTGCGGCAAAAATATGCCTTGAAGGGTATTCTGTTTCAAATACGGCACTTTTCTTTATGAACCCCCGTATTTCAACGTCGAATTGGATTTCGAAGAACAGACCTTTCGCATTTACGATCGGAAATCACGATTTTTATAACTGATTACGGATCGGAAATGCTTTTTGGGTGTCTCAAGCTTTATCGCCTGAGGCACCCTTACGTTTTCATTTAAAATACAATTCGTTTGACCGAACGGACACGCTTTGCGCTTTCGTCCAGATCAAAGATTGCTCCCTCGGCACGGATGTTGCCACGCGCTACGTGGAATTTTGTAGGCATTTGCGTACGGAAACGGCGGATGATATCCGCAGATTCCGTTCCGATGATTCCGTTGGAAGGACCGCACATGCCAAGATCGGTGATATACCCCGATCCCTTGGAAAGAATCTGTTCATCAGCGGTGGCAACGTGCGTGTGTGTTCCGAACATGATCTGAATTTTTCCGTCAAAATCATAAGCGATTGCCATTTTTTCGCTGGTTGCCTCTCCGTGAATGTCAAGCAACGCAAGATCATAAGCTCCCGTTTCACGCGTGAGAATTCTGTCAAGTGTTTCGAAGGGGCACGCAAGGGGATCAAGGAAGGCTCGTCCGCTGACGTTGATGCAAAGAATTCTCCAGCCACCGACGTTGATGATTGCATAACCGTTTCCGGGGGCTGACGGTGGGTAATTTGCGGGGCGTATGATCTTTTGCGGATTGTTGTCAAGAAATGCGCCGATGTCGTGCATACCGAAGGCGTGGTTTCCGAGAGTGATAAAATCCACGCCCGCACCGAGAATTTCCTGTGCATCAAAGGCGGAAATTCCACGGATTTCGGTCACGTTTTCACCGTTGGCGACCGTAAAATCGATCTTCTCTTCCTTTTGGAGTCGGGGAAGCTTCTTTTTCAAATATCCCACCGTATCGCTTCCGACGATATCTCCAAGAGTTAAAATTCGCATAAATTTTACCTTTCTGTATCTGTCTTGTTCTTGTGAATCCGTTCAAGTGCTTTTTGAATCACAGGAGCGAGCTCGCGTGCCCAAAGAGAACATCCTTCGGCATTCGGGTGACCGCCGTAACGTGCCATGTGTGGGGCGTTCTCTTCCCCGAGAAGAGCTGTTGGATCGAATACGGCATCCACCGAGTCGGAAAGCTCTTCCTTGATGTATGTATTGACGTGCTCCCATACCTTACGCTGCGCTTCGTCATAATTGAAGGGAGGAATCGCTTGAAGAACGGTGACGACACCCGATGATTTGAGATTTTGAACGATGCGAGTCAGACTTTCCTTGATCAAATTCTCATTTCCCGTTTGTAAAATATCGTTGACACCGAAGCATACGACACATAGATCCGAATGCTTTGCTTTGTAAAACCAGGCACCGAGGCTTGCCGCATCCGTTGCACGTCCGTATCCGATACCGAGATTCCAATAAGAATATTTTGCTCCGAGAAGACGCGCTACCTCTGCATTCCAGTGTGCGTAAGAATCATATTCGGTTCCGATGCCTTGCGTAATGGAGTCGCCCCAGAAGCAGATGCGCGCCTCCACCTCCCTGTCACATCCCAGCATTCCAAGAAAGGGGACTTGAGCGGAATCTGTCCATGTACCGTTGATGCGGCGGAACGAGGGAATGATGCGCTCCTCGTGATAGGGAATCTGTGTGCCCGAAAAAATGTATTCAAGGCAGATATAATCGGTGGCAGACGCACAGAGCCTGATCGGATCACTTTCGAAAAATTCCCCGGGGCGGACAGCTTTTTCTTCGTTTCCGTCAAAGGTTACAGAGTGCATATCTTCGCTTCTGAGAAGATCGGGATCGGCATTTGATACGACTGCGGCCCTGAGTGCATGGATTGTCCATGAGGGGAGTATGCGATTTGCGCGGGAGCGGTCACCGTGATCAAAGGTGCTGTCCGTGACGTTTGAGTAGAGAAAAGAATAATTGTATTCTCCCGCCGCATATACGCGATAATATACGCGCCCGATACATTGCTCTGTAGAAAAAGAGGGTGCAAAAAACAGTTGATTGGCAGAGCCTGCCGTTGTATTCGAGGTATAACGATCAAAGTAATGCATGCTTCCTCCGTTCGTTTTTTAGCCTTGTCAGTGAATGTTTCTAACATTATAACAGAATAAATTCCTTTTTTCAATGCTTTTGTGCTCTTTTTTGTTGAGCGCAAGCATTTTCGGGTTTGTTTCTCATTGCATTTTTTACATATGACATATCGAAAAAAACGAAGTTTGATTTGATTAGAAAAAATTGACAAAACTATTGACAACCGAGGTTTGATGTGATATAATGGCTCGTGTATTCGAGCTAGATCCTTGTGTTGAGCACGTTTGCAAGCTTCGCGTTTCCGGGTACAGAGATTATTAACATGGAGGTACCCGAAATGAATAACGGTACAGTCAAGTGGTTCAATGCGGAAAAGGGCTATGGCTTTATTTCCAACGACAACGGTGGGGATGATGTATTCGTACATTTCTCTGCGATTCAGGTTGAAGGCTTCAAGACCTTGACCGAAGGTCAGAAGGTTACTTTTGATACCGAGCCCGATCCTAAGAACAGCGCTAAGCTCAGAGCAATCAACGTTTGCCCCGTAGCTTAATCGGTTCTGAAAACAAAAAACGGGATGCCGATCTTTTTACGGTCGGCATCCCGTTTTTTACTTGCGCAGAAGTATTCTCAAAATATAAATCAAAAGTGCGGGAATGAGCCAGAGTAGAGAGAACGTAATGGAGAGTGCGAAAAAGGAAAGAATCCATACGTGAAAGCGGAAGAGAGCATCGAGGATGACCTCGTCGATTCCCAAAAGCTTGGTCGGAAGCGTAATGACAAAAATCAAAAGCAGGTAAAGAGGGAGCGCGGAAAGAGATCCCTTGATGTCCGCAGTGCTCAGGGTGATGTGCTGCGCTACAAAGAGAATCACGATGATTCCGATCAGAGCGATCCAGAAATGTTCGGAAAATGCCTTGGGGAGGGAGAGAAGAAGAGAGAAGACGCTCTTTGTGATTTCCGAAAAGGGAGCTCCGCTGTCAAGCGATGCAGTTGATGCAAGATAGGAGCTCCATTCCGTGGGGAAGCACAGCACAAGAGTGAGAATAATGACGGCCAGTCCCGAAAAAATAGGCCCTACGCCAATGAAAAGATTTCCAAACAGTGCCCACGGATTTCTGCGGCTGTAGCTGTGAGAAACGTAGCCCAACGTTCCGGACGCGTGCCCGGGAGGGAGCAAGAGCTTCATTTCCGTGATTTTGTGGGCAAACAGGAGACACATGATTGCATGACCGAGCTCATGGATGGGTGTGCCGATGACAGAGGTCACGTACACAAATTTTCCTCCCCCCGTCAACCAAATAAACGCTTTCGTTGAAAGGTGCGCGACAAGACCGCAGATCACGATTGCGCCAAGCGCATAAAAGAGAGTGAGAAAATAGTATTGAAGAAACGAAAGAATCCAATCCATCATAAGCATCCCCCAAAAAAGTTCTGCCTCCATTATATGAATTTTTACGGTAATTGTCAAGGTCTTGCGTAGAGTTTTTTCTTTTGAAGCTCGATTGTTTGAATTTTCCTATTGACAATTTCAAGCGGCTGTGTTATAATTTGAGAACTGTTCTCAAATTGAAGGAGCTTTATGAAAAAAACGTACAAAACCGCAGGCAAACAGAAATTGCTTGCTTTCTTTGAAGAAAATCCCGATCGACAATTCACGGCGGAGGAGCTTTATGCGGCTGTTTCCATGGATGTGAACGTTGGAAAAAGCAGTGTGTACCGTCATCTTGCACTTTTGTGCGAGAGTGAAACCGTAAAAAAATTTCACAGTGACGCACGGGGCGGAAACGTTTATCAATACGTAGGAGATGCTTGCGACTGTCGCAGACATTTTCACGAAAAATGTACCGGGTGCGGACGGGTTGTCCATCTGGACTGTCATGCGACGGCTGAATTTGCAGAGCATCTTTTAGGGGAGCACGGCTTTCTTGTGGACTGTGGGCAGACCATTCTTTACGGTCTTTGCGCGGACTGCCGCAGAAAGGAGCTTTCTTCCCATGCATGACGTATTACATCTTGTCTCACATGCGGCACTTCACACTTTGCTGGATACCGCAAAGCTGATACCGTTTTTGTTTTTGACGTATCTTTTGATGGAGTTTTTGGAGCACCGATCAGAAAACGCAACGGAACGCCTTTTGAAGAGGGCGGGAAACGTAGGACCGCTTCTTGGCGGTGTGCTCGGGGTCCTTCCGCAATGCGGATTCTCAGTAGCCGCGTCGGGACTTTATACGGGACGCATCATTACGTCGGGAACGCTGATCGCCGTGTATCTTTCTACCTCCGATGAAATGCTGCCGATCCTCATTTCGGGCGGTCAGGATCCTCTTTTGATTCTTCGATTGCTCGGAATAAAGCTTCTTGTCGGTATTGCTGCGGGGTTCTTGGTGGACGGTGTGAGCGCATTTTTATGCCGCCGCGGGATCGGTGGAAGGGACAGCACCGCCATCGAGGATCTTTGTGAACGTGAAAACTGTCATTGCGGAAATCGGTTTTGGCTTTCCGCTCTCAAGCATACGGTTTATATCACGTTGTTTCTCCTGATCTTTACATTCGCCGTCACGCTTCTGATCGATGGGGTGGGGGAGGATGCCATCAAAGCGCTCGTGCTTGATCAGCCCGTGCTTTCAAGTCTTCTTGCGGCACTGGTCGGTTTGATTCCGAATTGCGCTTCCTCCATAGCGCTGACTACACTTTACATGGAGGGGGTCATTTCCGTGGGAGCGATGATGTCCGGGCTTTTTGTCAACGCGGGGGTGGGCATTGCGGTGCTCTTCCGAAACAACCGTCCCATAAAGGATTCTATCCGAATTTTGCTTATTTTGTTTGCGATTTCCGTTTTGTCGGGCATTTTGATTGATCTGACACCGATCGGTGCATGGATCGGATGAACGCCTCAAGCATATGTGTTTGCTGTCACTTGACGGTGTCTGTACGCGCGGTACATCCCGACTTTTCATTTTCATGATACTTATTATTTGCCGATAAAAAGAACCTGAGCCGATTGCTTAAGAAAAGCGGTCGGCTCAGGTTTGTTCCCCCGGCAGATGAAAAAACGCAGGTCGCTTTGATATCAGAATCTGTAGACGTCGCCTGTTTTTGCCGAGGTGTAAATGCCTTCGAGGATACGGGTGACGGTGTAAGCCTGTTCGGGAAGTGTGATGGGATCCGTATCGTTGCGAACTGCCTCAATCCAGAGTCTTTCCTCACGGTCGGCGGCACTTTCACCGCTCTCGCCGTCGAAGAACGCAGCTCCGCCCGCATTGAAGTTGGGCTTGAGCACGTATTGCCGTCCGTTGCGGATGCCGTTGATGCGAAGTCCGTCGATCATGTCCCCCCCTGCAAGTGTTCCGCATACGGAGGTCACCGCTTCACGGTAATCGAGTGTGTTGAGTGCCCATGCGGATTCAAGAACGATGGTAGCTCCGTTTTCCATCACGATAAATCCGAACGCGCTATCCTCAACGGTGAATTTTTCGGGATCCCAGTTGCCCCAGGCATTTCCCTGATCGGTGTCCTTGTTGAGCTTGTGGTAGGAGGTACCGACACAGTACAGGGGCTTATAGTTATTCATCATCCAAAGAGTAAGATCGAGTGCGTGAGTACCGATATCGATCAGAGGACCTCCGCCCTGCTCATACTCGTTCAGAAATACACCCCAGGTGGGAACTGCGCGGCGGCGAAGTGCGGTTGCCTTTGCGTAATAAATATCACCGAAGGTGCCATCCTCCGCTTCCTTCTTCATGTACTGCGAATCGTCGCGGAATCGCGACTGATAACCGATGGTCAGCTTTTTGCCTGTGCGCTTTGCGGCATCCAACATCTTCTTTGCTTCCTCGGAATTGATAGCCATCGGTTTTTCACACATGACGTGTTTCCCTGCCTCCAGCGCGTCTACAGTGATGAAGCTGTGAGAGCGATTGGGGGTGCAGACGTGTACCACGTCGATGGTTTCGTCCTTCAGAAGCTCCTTATAATCGGTGTAGGTTTTGGCGTTTTCAACACCGTATTCCTTCGCTGCCTTTTCCGCTCTTTCGGGAACGATGTCGCAAAATGCCACCATTTCACAATCCTTTACCTTTTTTAAAGAAGGCATATGCTTTCCGTTTGCAATGCCTCCGCAGCCGATGATGCCTACCTTGATCAATTTTGCCATGAAAATGTTCCTTTCTTTTACTTTGGATTCGGGTTTTGCCGACCGCATCGGTCGGTATTTACATTGATTTTACCACACGCACTTCTGTTTTGCAATGGTTTTTTTGCTTATTTTACAAAAAACGAGGAAGAATTGAAAAAATAATCAAAAAAGTATTGCAATTTGATTTGAACTGTGATATAATACCGACGTATGCCGTGAATATCGCGGCAATTCGATGTCAAAGAACATCAAACTGATGAAAAGAGGAAAAAACAATGAAAGACGGAATCCATCCCAATTATGAGGTATGCATCGTAAAGTGTGCATGCGGCGAGGTTGTTGAAACCAAATCCACTAAGGGCGGCGAGATGAGAGTTGAAATTTGCTCCAAGTGCCATCCCTTCTTCACCGGCAAACAGAAGTTTGTTGATGCAGGTGGACGTGTAGATAAGTTCAAGAAGAGAATCGCGTCCTTCCAGAAGTAATCAGAGGACGAATCGAAGAGACAGAGGGCGCCGCAGGGATATGCGAACGTCCTCTGTTTTTTTAAAAAGTGGTATGGAGGTGATCTTGTGGATACGGAATATGGAAATCGCGCGGTGTTGGTTGGAATATGCACCGAGGAACAGTCTGCTTCCGAGATTGAATCGGGATTGGATGAATTGGAACGGTTGCTTGAGACTGCGGGTGGATGTGTTGCGGCAAGAATCGTACAAAACAAGGACAGACCTGATCCGCGTACGCTGATCGGTTCGGGAAAGGTGCGGGAACTTTGCGAGCTTTGCAAGAATGCGGAATTGGAGCTGGTGATCTTTGACGAAGAGCTGTCGCCCTCGCAAATCAGAAATCTGGAGGATCTTCTCGGTGAAAATGTGCGTGTGATCGACCGTTCGATGCTGATTCTTGATATTTTTGCGCTCCATGCGGTGAGCCGAGAAGGGAAGCTCCAGGTGGAATTGGCACAGTTGAAATATACCGCACCGCGTCTTACGGGACACGGAACGGAGCTTTCGCGCCTTGGTGGCGGAATCGGAACGAGAGGTCCCGGAGAGAGCAAGCTGGAAACCGACCGCAGACATATGCACAGAAGGATCACCGCATTGGAAAATGAGTTGAGCGAGCTGGAAAAAAACCGTGCCACGATGCGCGCTTCAAGAGATCGGAGCGGAATTGCGAAAATTGCGATCGTGGGATATACGAATGCAGGAAAATCTACTCTTTTGAACCGATTGACGGACGCGGGAATTCTTGCGGAGGATAAGCTGTTTGCAACGTTGGATCCCACAACGAGGAAGTACGAGCTTCCAAGTGGCGAATGCGTGCTTTTGACCGATACGGTCGGATTTATCAGAAAGCTTCCGCACCATCTGGTACATGCCTTCAAATCCACACTGGACGAAGCTGTTTATGCGGATGCGCTGATGATCGTGATTGACGGCGCGGATTCGGAATTCAGGGAGCAGCTTGCGGTGACGGAACAGCTTCTTTGTGAATTGGGCGCGTCGGAAAAGCCAAAGCTTTACGTTTTTAATAAGTGCGATAAGGGTGTCACGATGGAAAGCTCCATGGGAACACCTGCTACGCATGCGCGTACCGTGATGGTTTCCGCTGTTACGGGACAGGGAATTGAGCTGCTTGAAAAAGAGCTTGAAGCACTGATCCGCGAAGGAAAGGAGCGTGTGGTTTTTCACATCCCCAACCATCGTGCGGGAGCTTTGAACACGCTTTATAAGAATGCCACCGTGGAGAACGTTGAGTACGGTGCGGAATTTGTTTTGGTAACGGCAATTGTGGATCGTAAGATTCACGGAATGCTTCGCGAATTTGATCCCGATTGGCGAGAAGAAACCGAGAAATGAGTTTCCGGCGAAGCGAGAATGATGAAAAATCAAGGGAGGAGAAGCGATGGGGGATACCGTATTGTATACGACGCTTGAGGGAGAAGGAGAAGCTGAGTTTACTGAGAAAAAATCGGTGTTCATAGGATATGCCGCGCACGTTGAAAATGAGGAAGAAGCACAGGCTCGTATCAAAATGAGAAAGAGCGCCTTTTCGGATGCAAGGCATAACGTTTGGGCATATCTGTGTAACGGTGAGATCGTAGCTCGCTATTCCGATGACGGGGAGCCGCAGGGGACTGCCGGAGTTCCTGTGCTGGATACTGTGAAAAAAAGCGGTGTGACCGATGCCGTGGTGGTGGTTACAAGGTACTTCGGCGGAATTCTTTTGGGCGCCGGGGGACTTGTGCGCGCTTACTCACATACGGCACGCATGGCGCTTGAGGAAGCCCACATCATTACGTATGAGCAATACACGGAGTTGGAGATTACCTGCTCCTATTCCGAGTATCAGAGGTATATTGCAGAGCTTCCCAGATTCGGAGCTGTGATTGATGACACGGTGTTTTCCGATCGGGTGACGCTTCTTCTGGCGGTGAAGGAACCCGTAACCGAGCCCCTTTCTCTTCGAATCCGTGAATTGAGTAACGGAAACACCGTGCCCGCAGTTCGCGGGAAGCGCTTTGACTACCGATAAAAACAGAATTCGCCCCGAATTTGTGAAAAGCAAGAAATAATATCGCAAAAGAAGGATGAAAAAAAGTGTTTTTAAAGAATTTTGCGTATTTTATCTTTGGTATGAACCCGATAAAAGAAAAACGGTTGGAAAAGGAGTGGACGTATGAACAATTTAAGAGATATATTTTTGGAACGCGAAAAAAGTACGCTGTCCCCGTATGCCTTTCTGACCGCAAACACGCGCGGACGGGAGCATCCTTACGTTCCGTGTGACGTTCGTACGGAGTTTCAGCGCGACCGTGACCGTATCATTCATTCACAATCCTTTCGCCGCCTGATGAATAAAACACAGGTGTTTTTAGCGCCTACGGGGGATCACTATCGCACGCGCCTGACGCATACGCTGGAGGTAACGCAGATTGCGCGGATCATTGCACGCGGTCTTCGATTGAATGAGGATTTGACAGAGGCAGCGGCGCTTGGTCACGATCTGGGGCATACTCCCTTCGGACATTCCGGGGAGGATGCGATGCGGATGCTTTACGATCCCTCGTTTACCCATTACAAGCAGAGCTTACGTGTTGTGGAGCGGCTTGAAAATAACGGTGCAGGATTGAATCTGACGTGGGAGGTTCGCGATGGGATTTTGAACCACACGGGAAAATGCATGGCATCCACACTGGAGGGGGTCATTGTAAAATTTGCCGACCGTATTGCTTACATCAATCATGATATTGACGATGCGTGCCGCGCGGGAATTCTTCGCGTTGAGGATATCCCGAAGGAAATACGCGAGGTTCTCGGTGATTCTCACAGCAAGCGGATCAATACAATGGTGACCTCCGTAATCGGTGCCAGCACGGACAAAAACGAGATCTGCATGACGCCCGAGATCAAGGATGCAACCGATCGGCTGAGAGATTTTTTGTTTGAACGCGTCTATACCGATTCGGTGGCAAAATCCGAGGACGGAAAGGCTCATGAAATGCTGGGACAGCTTTTCAACTATTTTTTGGAGCGCCCCGAGCAGATGCCTGAGCTTTATCGCAGAAATGCGGAAGAGGAGGGTGTTGCTCGCTGTGTGTGCGATTTTATTTCCGGCATGACCGACCGTTATGCCATTGAAACCTATAAAAAGCTTTTTATTCCGCACGTGTGGAGCACTTGATGCGGAAAAGAACGGAGTGAATCATCATGAGATTTTCCGAGAATTTTATACAGGAGGTTGTGGACAGAACAGATATCGAAGAGCTGATCGGCAGATACGTTACCCTGAAACGAACCGGCTCGAATCTGGTCGGACGGTGTCCCTTTCACAGTGAGAAAACCCCGTCTTTTTCGGTTTCTCCTACCAAAAAAATGTTCTTTTGCTTCGGCTGTCATGCAGGCGGTTCCGCAATCACCTTCGTACAAAAGGCGGAGAATCTTGATTTCGCGGATGCGGTGGAATTTCTGGCAAACCGTGCTTCTGTTCCGATTCCGCGTGAGAGCTCCGAAAACGCGCGGCAGGACGGCATTTCGCGCAAAAGAATCCTTGAAATGAATCTGGAAGCCGCGCGCTTCTGGAGAGAATGCTTGTTTGATCCTGTCAAGGGAAGTGCGGGGATGGACTATTTTGTGAGGTCGCGCGCACTTCCCGTATCGGTCATTAAGCACTTCGGACTTGGCTTTGCACCGAACAGCTTTACCGCTCTTCGCGATCATATGAGGACGAAGGGATACCGTGACGAGGAGCTGATTGCCGCATATTTGTGCGCAAGAAGCCGGAAAAACAATCAGTTGTACGATATCTTCCGCAATCGGGTGATGTTTCCCATCATCGATCCTTCGGGAAACATTGTGGCATTCGGTGGAAGAGTGATGGATGATTCCAAGCCGAAATATCTGAACTCCTCGGACACTCCCGCATTCAACAAAAGAAAGCATTTGTTCGCCTTGAATTTTGCGAAAAATTGCTGCAGTGAGAGGATGATCCTTTGCGAGGGGTATATGGATGTGATTGCTTTGCATGCCGCCGGGTTCGAATATGCAGTCGCAACGCTGGGAACGGCGATTACTCCGGAGCATGCCCGTGTGTTTTCCAAGTATACGAAAAAAGTGATTATTTCTTACGATTCCGACGAGGCGGGACAAAACGCCGCTGAGAAAGCAATGCGCCTGCTTTCCGAGGTTGGAACAGAGGTGCGCGTCCTGAAGCTTTCCGGTGCCAAGGATCCCGACGAATACATCAAGCGTTTTGGAGCAGAGCGCTTCCGCAGAGTTCTTGAGGAAAGCCGCACGGGATTTGAACACCGCGCGGAAGGAATATTGTCTCGGTACGATCTTTCCGTAAGCACGGAAAAGCTGAAGGCGTCCAATGAGCTTTGTCAACTGATATCGGGATATTATTCTCCGGTAGAAAGAGAATTGTATCTCCATTATATTGCGGAAAAACTAGAGCTTCCGCAGGACATTCTCCGAAATTCCACAGAGCAATTTATCAGACGGAGGCGCCGTGAGCAGGCTGCCAAGGAAAGCCGACAGGCGCAATCCTCTGTGAAAAATTATGGGGATATGATCAACCGTGAGGCGTCTCAGAATCCGAGGGCGGCATCCGCGGAGAGCGCAGTACTCGGGTTGCTTTTGATGTTTCCCGAATACCGCGATGCGGTTGAGAACGGGGATGTGACGATTGCTGCCGAGGATTTTGTCACGGAGTTTCACAAGCGCGTATTTGAAGCTGTGATGGCGGGACACCGATCTCCGTCGGGATTCCGCTTTGAGTTGCTCGGACAAGCGTTTACCCCGGATGAAATGGGGCGGATTGAACAAACGGAAATGACGCGCAGGGAGTTGACGAAAAACGGTCCGGACGTTTTCAAAAGTGCTGTCGAAACGCTCCGATCGGTAAAAATGAAGGACGCTTTGAAGGATGGAGATCTAAATACCCGACTGGCATATCTGAGAGAAAAGCAAGCAAAACTACATAAAGGAAGGACAGATCAAAATGAAGGAACTTGAAGTGAAGAACGAGGCTGTTGAAAATGAAGAAAAAAACGGGGAGCGCGCAACCAATGCGGAGCCTTCTCAAAAAAAGCAGATAGACGTTAATTTGCTGATTGAAAAGGGAAAGAGCGGCAAGCTTTCCGTATCCGATCTGGATGAAGCGATCGAGGAGATGGACTTTGACGTAGACAGCATTGATAAGCTTTACGAAACGCTTGAGGATAACGGAATTGCCTTCGAGGCAGATATTTCCAATGAGGAGCTGAACGCGATCGAAAGCGAGGTGGAAGCGTTCAGTGCCGCAGAAAACATGGAAAGAATTCTTGAGCAGGAGGGGCTTGCCATCGATGACCCCGTTCGCCTTTATCTGAAGGAGATCGGACGTGTTCCACTGCTCAATTCCGAGCGCGAAAAGGAGCTTGCGGAGCGGATGATGGCGGGAGACGAGAATGCCAAAACCGAGCTTGTTGAAGCCAATCTTCGCTTGGTTGTCAGTATTGCGAAAAGATACGTCGGAAGAGGTATGTTTTTCCTTGATCTGATCCAGGAGGGAAATCTTGGACTGATGAAGGCGGTCGATAAATTTGATTATGCCAAGGGGTATAAATTCTCCACCTACGCAACGTGGTGGATTCGCCAGGCGATCACCCGTGCGATTGCGGATCAGGCGCGTACCATTCGCATTCCTGTTCATATGGTGGAAACCATTCATAAGGTTTCCCGCGTTTCCCGACAGCTTCTTCAGGAGAACGGGCGCGAGCCTACCGCAGAGGAGATCGGTGAAAGAATCGCTCTGAGCGCGGAAAAGGTGCGTGAAATTATGAAGATCGCTCAGGATCCCGTGTCGCTTGAAACCCCGATCGGCGAGGAGGAGGACAGCCATCTCGGTGACTTTATTCCCGATGAGGATACGCCCTCTCCCGCGGAAGCTACCTCGACCAATATCCTTCGTGAGGAGCTGGAGCGTCAGCTTCATACGCTGACGCGCAGAGAGGCTCACGTGATCAAGCTTCGCTTCGGTCTTCTGGACGGACGCACGCGCACTCTTGAAGAGGTCGGTAAGGAATTCAATATTACGAGAGAGCGTATCCGTCAGATCGAAGCCAAGGCATTGCGTAAGCTTCGCCATCCCAGCAGAGCAAGACATTTGAAGGGCTTTATGGAATAATCTTTTTTTGGATTTAAATGACAAAAATAAACCATGCTTTTTGTGCAGAACGCTTCCTTCGGTGGGTATTTTGCGAAAATAATTGAGTTGATTTTTGTGCGCTGTGACTTGAATTTGTGAACGTAAAATGAAAGAAAACGCGAAAGCGTATTCGGTCGATTTTTTCGTTACAAAAAATTCACTTGACATATACGGGAAAATGGTGTAAAATATAGTGGTAAAAATGTGCTTTGCTTTGCAAACCGTGCGCGCGAAGCAAACAAACCAGGGAGGATTCAACATGAAAAAGAGACTGACTTGCTTGTTTTTGTGTCTCGTGATGATGCTTTCCGTATTTCTGGCAAGCTGTGCAGAGGAAACCGATGAGGATGTACAGGATGCGATTTCGGAAATGGCAGCAAAAAATACGGTGAGCCTGACGATGTGGATTGTGTCCGAGGATGAGGTTGACGAGGATGTTGCCAAAGCGGTGACCCGTGAGCTGAGTGCTTTGACCGAAGCAAAATACAAGGCTCGTCTGAATATTGAATATGTCACCAGAGATGAGTATTATGAGGAGCTGGTCGACACTCTGGACGCGTACGACAAGTACGTTCAGGAGAACCGACTGAATGAGACTCCCGAAACCGAGGAGGAGACCGACGAGGAGGTTACGACCGAGCCGCAAACCGTGGTAGGCGACGACGGACTTCTTCGGGACAGATATCCCGATCTCCGTCCCAACCAGGTGGACATTGTTTATATCGGTGACGTGAACGGCGAGGGCTTTGGCGAGACAATGTTCAACGAGCTTGTTTCCAAGGGATACCTTGCCAAGCTTGATGATTCGATTAATACCAACGCAAAGATGCTTCGCGAGTACCTTTCTCCCACTCTTCTTTCGGCGGTTCAGAGAAACGGTGCAACGTATGCGATCCCCAATAACAACGTCATCGGCGAGTATACTTACATGCTGATGAACAAGGAACTGACCGACGTGATTTTCTCCGGTTACGTTCTGAACGGTTCTATCGATTCTCTTTATAACGAGCATCTGTACGGTTATTTGGATCAGATCAAGTCCATGACAGACTCCTCGGTGCTTCCCATTGATGCAAGCTACGAGGATTGCCTTGAGATTTTGGCGCACTACTGGTCTGTCGATTCCAAGACGTATGAAGTAGAGGGAACTGAGTTCTCTGTTTTCGGAAGCCTTTACGAGGATCTTTCCAAGTTGTCCCGCGGCTCTGTTTCTCTGGACGTGGAATCTCTCTTCGCAAATCCCGATTTTGTAAAGTCCTATTTGAAGCTGAACTCTTATCGCCTCAACGAGGAAGGTCGTGAATTCTTCCGTAGCGAAAGCAATGCGGATACCGAGTACGAAAAGACCGCGATCAAGTTTATCAAGGGTGACCTTACGATCCTTACGGAAGTGATCGATGCGAACACTCGTGAATCTGTCCTTTACTATGATGATGAAGACGGAACTCGCTACTACGCAATTCCCGTGAAGTATCCGAGTGCTACGTCCGAGGACATCTACAGCAACATGTTCGGTGTTTGTTCCGATTCCGTCGACGTTTCCCGTTGCATGGACATCATCACCTATCTCAATACCAATGCCGATGCGCGCAACATTCTTCAGTACGGTGTACTTGATACGCACTACGACCTGAAGGAGCGTGAGGTTGAGGATCAAGACGAGAATGAGAGATCCTATTACGTTCAACGCAAGCTTGATAAGAACGGAAAGCCACTTTACAACATGGATATCTACGCGACCGGTAACGCATTCCTCGCGTACATGACTGCCGATATGAATGAGAACGTATGGGAGAGCGGTAAGGAACAGAACCGCAGCTCTTTGGTAGATCCGTTGCTTGGCTTCAATCTTGCGGATTATGCAGCTTCTGCTGCCAAGATCGGTAACGAGATTGTGCTTCCTTCGGTTGCCTACGAGGAAAAGCTTTCCAATGAATTTACATATTCCTACGGATACTCCAAGGAGGTTCTCTCTCAGAACGATACCTTGAAGAAGTGGTTTGCACAGTGCGACAAGGCTGATGCAGGCGTATTTGCTTACAGAACGTACGTAGAGAACAAATCTGCACAAAAGATGGATGCTGTGATCTACGTTTACAATACGCTGGGCAAAGCAACCGATTCCTTTGACGAAGATGAAAACGTCGCTCTTCCCGCATTCGAGGTGATTGCAACTCCCGATAAGGTTGCGGTTATGGATGGCGAGAGTCAGAAGCTTGACAAGGATGGAAAGCCTCTCTTCAATGAGGTTGGTATGGATCTTTGCTTCAAGTACGGTGCGCTTGAGGACGACGGATATACGATTTCCATTATCCATTACACCGGTTCCGAGAGTGCAAGCTATCAGAATACCGTTCGCGCGCTGATCGACGGTGAGGAGACAGAGGTTGAGACGACGCTCTTACCTTATATTGTGGATTTCGATACCGAGACCACCAAGTATTATGATGTCGACGTTTACGGCGACCTTTATCTGGAGCACTTCCAATCCAATGAGTACATCTATAACACGGTTTCCAAGTGGATTGAGGACGGTGACAGCGATCAGTACGTGCTTCAGTGGTTGGATGATTCCGGAACAAAGGACGTTTACACGTTCCTTGTTTACTACGGTGACGTAAGAACCGCTACGGATCTTTCCGTGACTGTGGTCGGTGATGCCGATGCTCCTGTTTTGGATTTGAGATACGTAGCTGAAGGTTATATGAAGGAATCGAAAGACGGCAAGGACGTGATGGCACCTGTTGCCGACTTCAAGGATTTGATTGTTGAAAACGGAAAAGACAGCGGTAACTATAAGACCGGTACACCTTATCTCCTGTATTACATCACAGCAGAGGTAGAGGAGGGCGTAGAGGTTTCCATTCAATCCTCCCGTCATACGCTCGGTTCCATGCGTAATGGCGATGCAGGAAAAATTGAGACTGTCAAGGCGAATCTCACCAAGGTTGAGGATATTGAAACCAAGATGGATGTGTACGGCGAGCTTGACACCGAGCTTGTTGAGTACATGGAAGTTTTGAACGAGTCCTTGTTAGCTGTTCTTGATGCTTGCGAGACTTACGAGGAGCTTGAGGCTGTTGTGGGGGATTTCTCCGCAATTCTCAATCCCAAGGAAGTGCCTGCTATGGAGGACATTCAAACCGAGGCTGTCAGAGAACTCTTTGATGAGGAGTCTCTTGCGATTCTCCATGAGAAGGTCATCCACATCACCAGCAACGGTGCATCCGCAGCTCCCGACTCTTCTGAGGATGAGGAAGGCGCCGAGGATGGAGCAGAGGATTCCGAGGGAACCGAGGAAGAAGCTCCCGGAACAGAAGAGGGCGGTTCTGATTCTTCCGCAGAAAGCACCTCCGGCATCTACTACTATTCCCCCTACGGAATTTATTATCAGTGGATGAAGGAATATGCTTATCTTCCCGAATAAATTCAAAAAAAACAAGTACGGAAAAGCGCGGGTGAGCCTGCGCTTTTCCTGTTTGAAGATTTTCTTGTATCTATTTTTCTTTTTCTGCCAATGGGACTTGTAAAAAGAGAAAAAGTATGCTACAATAAGGACAATGATTTTCGAAAGGACCGATTGAGATGTTAGGAGAACAAAAGGTATGCTATTCCGGTGTTCAGCCGAGTGGAAACCTGACCATTGGAAACTATTTGGGTGCGATTCGGAATTTTTCCGAATTTTCAGAGCTTTATAAAACGTTTTACTGCGTTGTGGATGAGCACGCCATTACCGTGCGCCAGAATCCCGCAGAGCTTCGCAGAAGAACCTACGAAACGTTGGCTCTTTATATGGCATGCGGACTTGATCCGGAGAAAAACACACTGTACGTGCAATCTATGGTTCACGAGCATGCGGAGCTTGCTTGGATTCTGAATTGCTTTACTATGTTCGGAGAGCTTTCCAGAATGACGCAATTCAAGGATAAGAGTGCAAAGCATTCGGACAACATCAATGCAGGACTCTTCACCTATCCCGTATTGATGGCGTCGGATATTTTGCTGTATCAGACGGACGTTGTTCCCGTTGGAATTGATCAAAAACAGCACGTGGAGCTCTGCCGTGATATCGCAGAGCGTGTAAATCAGATCTATCCCGATCTTTTTACGATTCCTGAACCGATCATGCCGAAAAGCGGCAAAAAGATCATGTCTCTTGCAGAGCCCACCAAGAAAATGAGCAAATCTGACGAGAACACAAATGCGGTTGTTTATATTTTGGATGACCGTGATACCATCATTCGCAAGTTCAAAAGAGCTGTTACGGATTCCGGATCTGAAATTCGCTTCGCAGAGGATAAGCCCGGCGTCAGTAATCTGATGAGTATTTACTCATGCTTTACCGGAAAGGAATTTGGCGAAATCGAGCGTGAATTTGACGGGGTCGGCTACGGTGATTTCAAGCTGGCAGTAGGTGAAGTGACCGCGGATGCGTTGGCTCCCGTTCAAGCGCGTTTTGCAGAGCTGGTGGCAGATAAAGCATACCTTGAAGCACAGATGAAGAAGGGAGCAGAGGAAGCCTCCTACTATGCCCGTCGCACGCTCTCCAAGATGCAGAAGAAGCTTGGATTTGTTCAGGTGCGCTGATTTTTCAAAATGTGAATAGTATTTGTAAAAAGAGGGGATAATCACCGTGATTTCTCCTCTTTTTTACATATTTTCCATTTGGGAGGTTGCTGTGCTGTTATTGATTTTAGCCTTTGTTTTTTTGCTTGTTTACGTTTGCATGCCACTGATGATTGCCGTTTCATGGAAGATCGGGGCTGTGGACGTCCCCGCGGATACACGCCGAATGCATATGGAGAAAATACCGCGGGGCGGAGGGATGGCTATTTTTTTGGGATTGATCGTCGGATGCGTTATGTACGGAAAGAGCACTTCGCTTTTGAATGCAGCCTTATGGGGGGGTGCCTTGATGCTCGTCGTTGGTTTGGCAGACGATATCTTTTGTCTGTCCGCTGTGGCAAAGCTTTGCTTGCAGATTTCCTCTGCGGTTACGGCGGTCCTTGGAAGCGGTATGTTTCATACCGCTTTTGAAAATGCGATGGGGATTTTTTGGGTGCTGCTTTTGACAAATGCCCACAACTTTATTGACGGGATGGACGGCTTGCTTGCCGGATGTGGCGGAATTGAAGCCTTATTATTGGCAGGGACTCTGTTTTTGTCGGGAAATGACGGATTGTGGCAGGTTTCCTTGATTCTCGCAGTCTCGCTCTTTTCTTTTCGTGTCTATAATAAATATCCGGCACAGATTTTTGCGGGCGATTGCGGATCGGAGACGGTTGGCTTTTTGTTGGCGATGCTTTCTTTGCCTTTGTTTTCTTCGCCCGCCATCAGTTTTTTAAATGTGGCACCGCTGTTACTGTTTGCATATCCCATTACCGATCTTCTGACCTCGGTATTACGTCGCTTGCTGCGTGGGGGAAGCCCTTTTCGTGCAGATCGGGGACACTTGCATCACAGGCTCTATGCAAAAGGATTGCATACGAAGGAATGTGTTGCTTTATTGCTTTGTATCAGTGCAAGCCTTGGCGGTATCGGAATGTTCCTTTCAACAACAGCGCTTTGGACGTATGCTTGCCTCTCTTGTGTCGGGACTTTCTTTTTGCTATGCTATCTTCGAAAATATCTTTTTGGAACGGCATAAGAGGGAGAGTGGCTGATTGAAGTGTCGTAATAACTCCTTTTTTGCTTTTTTCGTTGACAAAGCATGAAAAATGTGATATACTATGCATAGGAGTTTCCGACGGTGGGACGCTTGCGCTTCCGTTTGAAAAAATCTTGATTTTTGCCTTTGATATTGCGTTTTCTTACGTATATAAAAAAGCAGATTCCCTTGATTTTAGAAGGAGTTATTACGATGCTTATCAGTATTATGCTCTTCGTCGTCCCGTTGCTTTATATGGCAGCGCGGGTGCTATGGGCTGTATTTTTCAGAAAATTTCACAAAACGAAATTCCGATTTTTCGGAGTGGTGATTTCGCTCGTTGCAGCGTTTGTTTTTGCATTTTTGACCAAGGCAATTTTGTCGTCGGCTGCGGTAAGGATTTCTTTGGGAGATCCGTCTTTGGATAAACTCTTTACGGAAGCGCCCTTGTTCCGTGAAACGGTTTTGGGGCTTGTTTCGTCCTTGCTCACTCCCGCGCTCTTCCTTGTGTATTTTATGATCTTCGATCTGATTTCCTGGATCGTCTATCTGATATATTTTCTGATCAAGAAAAAGTCCGGGAAAATGCCCGTGGAATCAAAAAAACCGCTCTCCATCGTTTCTACGGTCGCGTTTGCACTGGGAAACGCACTGATCGTGGTGTTCGTATGGATGCTTCCCATCGGTACATATATGAACGTTGTTCCCGCGGCTCTTTCTTGCTTTACGGAAACCGATATCATGAAGGAAGAGGACAAGGCCGTATACGAAAGTATTGTTACGGATTACGTGGATCCGATCAACGACAACCTTTTGGTGAACGCATGTCGGTTTGCGGGCGGTTCTGCACTTTCCGATGTGATGACCACCTTTGAGGTGAACGGAACTTATATCGGTTCTATCAAAGAGGTCGGCATTATTTCCGAGTTCTTGGGAAATCTGATCGGGTTGACACAACAGTATTATGAGGAATACGGGGAAAGGGAAATCGAAACCTTCGATCGCCTTTACGAAAATATTGAGTCCTCGAATGCTCTTCCGATTCTTCTTTCCGGGGCGCTGCATCAAGCAACCGATTCGTGGCTTGAAGGGGATGACTTCTTTGGCATATGGATGGAGGATATCAGCTTCGATGAGCGCAGAATCTTTGATGGATTCATCGAAAAATCCGTTTTGATTTTGAACGAAGATACGGAGAATCACGATCCCGATCTGATCACTCGCGATATGGAGACCACGTTTTCGATGTTCAAAATTCTGATCAATCGCGGTGTGTTTGCCAATGCAACGGAGGATGATGATCTTCTGGTAAGACTTGCAAAGGATGGAACTGTTGGGGATCTTATCGTTGTTCTGGAACAAAACGAATCGATGTCGGCGTTGATTCCGGAGGTTACCAACATCGGTATGAATGCGATTGGTTCTACCCTCGGTTTCTCTTCTGACGGAAGTGCGGAATACAGTGAGATGATGGACAACATCGCGACCGAGCTGAACACTGTCAAGCAAATGGACGTTGATGAGCAGCAGCCCGCTGTGGAAGCGTTGCTTTATGAGGAGTTTGAGAAGGAAGGAATGATCGTTGAAGATTCCGTTGTGCAAAATTATGCGGATCGTATGGTGGAGGATCTTGTCAGAAATGACAGTGATGAAGAAATCACTTCAAATGACGTATTGATCTTCTTCTCCGAAAATTCCTATGAGGCTTCTCAGAACGCACCTGCGGCGTAACCTTGATTTTTGGAGTTTCTTTTGATCCCTGTTGGGGTATGACGAATAACTTGTAGGAGGTGTCTTGATGTTTTGAGGAAGGACACCTCCTACTGCTTTTTAAAAGAATTTATGAAACATAAAAGGAGAAAAAGATGAAGGTTCAGGATATTTTGGCTCATTGCGACCATACCTTACTGTCTCCCTCTGCTACGTGGGAAGACATTCGCACTTTGTGTGACGAGGGGATGGAATATCATACCGCTTCGGTGTGCATTCCACCGTGCTACGTAAAAAAAGCAAAGGAGTACGTGAAGGATCGGCTGAAAATCTGTACGGTGGTTGGATTTCCAAACGGTGACAGCAGTACGGCAGTGAAGTGCTTTGAGGCGGAAACGGCGATCAAGGATGGTGCTGATGAGATTGACACAGTGATTCACATTGGTGCTTTGAAGTCGGGAGACGAGGATGAGATTCTGGAGGAATTGATCGCGCTTCGCCGTGTTTGTGATGGAAAAATTTTGAAGGTGATCATCGAAACCTGCCTTCTCACAGAAGAGGAAAAAATTCGGATGTGCCATATTGTCACAAAAGGGCAGGCGGACTATATCAAAACCTCTACGGGATTTTCCACGGGAGGTGCGACTCGCGAGGATGTGGCTCTCTTGCGCGCGAAGGTAGGTCCTTGTGTCAAGGTAAAGGCAGCGGGCGGAATTTCTGATCTGAAGGACGCCGAGGATTTTCTGACGCTGGGCGCGGATCGCTTGGGAAGCAGCCGTATCGTTCGGCTGGTACGGAATCAAAAGAATGCGGAATTTGACCGCTATTGAAAGGAGACTGAAGATGGCAACACCTCATATCGCCGCCGAAAAGGGGGCTTTTGCAAAAACTGTTTTGATGCCGGGAGATCCTTTGCGCTCGGAATTTATTGCAAAGACGTATCTTGAAAATCCGGTTCTTGTCAATGACGTGCGCGGTGTGCACGGGTACACGGGCGAATATCACGGCAAGCGTGTTTCCGTGATGGCATCCGGGATGGGACAACCCGCCATTGGAATTTATTCTTATGAGCTTTACAATTTCTTTGACGTTGAAAGCATCATCCGCGTCGGCACGTGCGGAACTTACGATCCCGAGTTGCGTTTGAAGGACATCATCATCGCTATGGGAGCTTGTACCGATAGCAATTTTGCCGCACAGTACCGCTTGCCGGGAACGTTTTGCCCCATTGCGGATTTTGATCTTGTTCGTCGCGCGGCAGAGGAGTGTGAGCGTCTCGGTGTCCACTACAAGGTGGGAAATATTTTCTCGTCCGATCATTTTTATGAGGATGACAATTCGGGAATGACCTGGGCAAAAATGGGAGTCCTCGGAGTAGAAATGGAGTCGGCTGCGCTGTATTGCAATGCGGCAAGAGCCGGCAAACGGGCGCTTTGTATTTGCACGGTCAGCGATTCGATCGTGCACAATGAGAGAAGCACGCTGGAGGAACGGCAGACCGCTTTCACCCAAATGATGGAAGTTGCACTGAATCTTGCGTGATATGGGAAAACGGGTTTTTTTGATTGTTCTTGACAGTCTGGGAATCGGTGAAGGGCCGGATGCGCGGGCGTTTGGAGACGAAGGCAGCAATACCTTGCGCGCGATCCGTACCTCTCCCGAGTTTGACTGTCCAAATCTGACGTCTCTTGGATTGCTTTCCATCGAAGGGGTGGAAGAAACAAGCGGCGGCAAGGCATCCTATGCGCGGATGCGTGAGGCGTCGGCAGGAAAGGATACTACGGTAGGGCATTGGGAAATTGCGGGTGCGATCTCTCAAAAGCCTTTGCCTACGTATCCCGACGGATTTCCTCATGAAGTGATCCGAGCATTTGAAGCTCTGACCGGAAAGCGCGTGCTTTGCAACCGCCCGTATTCGGGAACGCAGGTTCTCATAGATTACGGACAGGAGCAACAGAAGAGTGGGGATTTGATCGTTTATACCTCTGCCGACAGTGTGTTCCAAATTGCCGCGCACGAGGAAAGTGTGCCGTTGCAAACGCTTTACGGCTATTGTGAGGCGGCACGGCATGAGTTGTTGACGGGGGAGCATGCGGTAGGGCGCGTGATCGCACGTCCGTTTATCGGGAGTTATCCGGAATATAAGCGCGTGCATCGCCACGATTATGCCTTGAAGCCTCCCCAAAAAACGATGCTTGACGTGTTGTCGGAACGTGGATTTTCTACCATCGGTGTCGGAAAGATCGGTGATATTTTCTCCATGCAGGGAATCGGTGAGAGCATTCCGACGGATGGAAACCGCCATGGGATGCAGATTACGAAAGAGATTGTTGAAAATCGCGATTTTTCGGGCTTGTGTTTTGTCAATCTTGTGGACTTTGATATGCTTTGGGGGCATCGCAATGACGTGCACGGTTATGCGCGCGGATTGAGTGAGTTCGACGCGTTTCTCGGTGAGTTCCTTTCATTGCTTGTCAAGGATGACGTTTGTATCATTACGGCGGATCACGGATGCGATCCTTCGACTCCCTCCACCGATCATTCCAGAGAATACACCCCGCTGTTGATTTACGGAAAAGGAATTTGCGAGGGTGTGAATCTTGGAACACGGAGCAGCTTTTCGGACATCGGTGCTACGGTTTTGGATTTGTTCGGCTTGGATTCGTCGGAAATCTGCGGAGAGAGCTTTTACAGTGCCGTAAGGCGAGGAGAAATCTAAGATGGAGATCAATGAGAAAAAGCTGATAGAGGCGGCTTATGAGGCATCAAAGCGCGCCTACGCGCCATATTCGCACTTTCACGTCGGAGCGGCGCTTTTGTCCTCTCGGGGGAACGTATTCACGGGATGCAACGTAGAAAATGCTTCCTACGGGGCTACCAACTGTGCCGAGCGAGGTGCGTTTTTTAAGGCGATCAGTGAGGGTGAGCGTGATTTTTGTGCCATTGCGATCGTGGGATATCGGGATGGAGAGAACATGCGACTGTGTCCTCCTTGCGGCGTTTGTAGGCAGGTGATGGCAGAGCTTTGTCAAAAGGATTTTCTGATCATCCTTACGGATGGCACCGATACTGTACGGTATCCACTGGGGGATTTGATTCCGCATGCTTTTGACACAGCCTTGCTGTAACGGAGGACGGTATGTCGAATATTCGAATGTATGATGTCATTAAGCGCAAACGTGACGGCTTTTCCTTGACAAAGGAGGAGATCGATTCCTTTGTCAAGGGATATTGTGACGGTGAAATCCCGGATTATCAAATTGCCGCGTTGTGTATGGCGATTTATTTTCGCGGAATGACCGCGGAGGAAACGGCACATCTGACGTTGGCGATCCGAGATTCGGGAGAAGTGCTTGATGGGGATGGAATGGAAGGAATTCGCGTGGATAAGCATTCCACGGGAGGCGTTGGTGACAAAACGAGCTTGATTGTTGCACCGCTGGTGGCATCTTTGGGGCTCACGGTTGCTAAAATGAGTGGCAGAGGACTTGGTCATACAGGTGGAACGGTGGATAAATTGGAGGCGATTCCGGGCTTTCGCACTGAAATGAGTCGCGATGAATTTGTTTCTGTTGTGAAGCGGACGGGAATTGCCATTGTGGGGCAAAGCGGAGAGCTGGCGCCGGCAGATAAGCTCTTGTATGCGCTTCGTGACGTCACCGCAACGGTGGATAGCATGCCCCTGATCGCATCCAGCATCATGGGGAAAAAGCTTGCCGCAAACGATGACTGTATTGTTTTGGACGTAAAAACCGGAAGCGGTGCTTTTATGAAATCGGTTGAGGACAGTATTGCCCTCGGAAGGCTGATGGTGGAGATTGCAAAGCACGCGGGAAAGAAAGCAACGGCGCTTGTAACCGATATGGATACACCGCTGGGCTGTGCGATCGGAAACGCTTTGGAGGTCAAGGAAGCAATCGAGGTTTTGAGCGGTCACGGCCCGACCGACCTGTTGGAGCTTTCTGTGGCACTGTCTTCTCATATACTGCATCTTGCGTACGGTGACGATCCGATGCTTTGCGAGAGAAGAGTAAGAGATGCACTTCTCTCGGGCAAGGCTTTGGAGCATTTCAAAAAAATGGTGGTTGCGCAAGGCGGAGACGTTTCCTTTGTTGTAAATCCCGAAAAGCTTTGCGGTGCGCCTTATCGGTATGAGGTGCAGGCTCCCGAAGACGGGTATATTGCAAGCACGGATGCGGAGGCATACGGCATTGCAGCGCTTTTGCTTGGCGCGGGACGCAATCAAAAAGACGATAGAATTGATCCCTATGCGGGCATCTACCTTCATGCAAAGAAGGGGGAGTTTGTCAAGCGGGGAAGTGTGATTGCCACTCTGTATGCTTCTGATGAAGCACTGTTTGAACGCTCCGAAGACGTGCTTCTCAGTGCGACGGTGATCGGGGAGAAGCCGCAAGAACGTCCGCTCATTCATGCGGTGATTGAATAAGCGCTTCCGATCATGAAGTTCATACGGTAAAAGATATGGGGCTCAGAACCCAAACGTGCGGTGTGATGCGGTGCTAAACTGCAGATAGTACCGTCGCACGTATAACCCTTTTGCCGTTGGCAAAAACGCGTGGGTTCGAGCAATGATGTTTACACGATAAAAAAAAACCCCACCCGCTTTGCGGTTGGAGTTTTCTTTTATGGGGTGAGATATGGGGCCCGAACCCCCGACCTTCAGGGCCACACCCTGACGCGCTAGCCAACTGCGCCAATCCCACCATATAAAAATGGCGTGCCTTGAGGGATTCGAACC
>JAZSMX010000009.1:0-11879 GCA_045536125.1 Eubacteriales bacterium
AGAATGCGGGAAACGACACCCTTGTTACCGTGACGTCCTGCCATCTTGTCTCCTACGGAGATCTTACGCTTCTGTGCGATATATACCTTAACAACCTTGTTGACACCTGCGGGAAGCTCGTCGCCTGCCTCGTGAGAGAAGACGCGAACGTCCACAACGATACCGGATTCACCGTGTGCAAGACGCAAGGAGGTATCACGCACCTCTCTGGACTTCTCACCGAAGATCGCGCGGAGAAGTCTTTCCTCTGCGGTCAATTCGGTCTCTCCCTTCGGGGTGATCTTACCGACGAGGATGTCACCGGAGCGAACCTCCGTACCGATCTTTACAATACCCTCCGCATTCAGATTACGAAGCGCATCATCTCCGACGTTGGGAATTTCACGGGTGATTTCCTCCGGGCCGAGCTTCGTATCTCTCGCCTCGTGAGGATATTCCTCGATGTGCAGGGACGTGTAAACGTCGTCGCGCACAAGCCGTTCGTTCAGAAGGACTGCGTCCTCGTAGTTATAGCCTTCCCAGGTCATAAAGCCGATCAGGGCATTCTTACCGAGGGAAATTTCACCGTTGCTGGTTGCGGGACCGTCCGCGATCACCTGACCTGCCTCCACAAGGTCTCCCTTGGAGACGATGGGACGCTGGTTGAAGCAGGTACCCTGGTTGGTTCTCTTGAACTTGAGAAGATCGTAAACGTCCTTGACACCGTTCTCGCAGGCAATGACGATCTGATCCGCCTGTACGCGCTCAACGTAGCCCGCTCTTTCGGCGATCACGGCAACACCGGAATCCAGCGCAGCCTTATGCTCCATACCCGTACCGACGATCGGAGAATCGTTGACAAGAAGCGGAACTGCCTGCTTCTGCATGTTCGATCCCATGAGTGCACGGGTGTTGTCGTCGTTTTCAAGGAAGGGAATCATTGCGGAGGCAACCGACACGAGCATACGGGGAGCAACGTCCATGTAATCCACGCTGGCAGCATCCACCTCAACGATCTCAGCCTTGTCGCGGCCGATGACCTTTGCATTGATGAGACAGTCGTTTTCATCCAAAGGCTCGTTTGCCTGTGCAACGATATAATGGTCCTCTGTGTCCGCGGTCATATACTCGACCTCATCCGTGACGTGATGACGGAAGGTGCCGTCGCCGTTGTCAATGTGCTCCACCTTACGGTAAGGAGCTTCGATAAAGCCGTATTCGGAAATGCGGGCATAGGTAGACAGATAGGAAATCAGACCGATGTTCGGTCCTTCGGGGGACTCGATCGGGCAGATACGTCCGTACTGCGTATAGTGAACGTCACGCACGTCAAAGGATGCGCGGTCACGGGAAAGACCTCCGGGACCGAGCGCAGAAAGACGGCGCTTGTGGCTCAATTCCGCCAGAGGGTTGTTCTGGTCCATGAACTGAGAGAGCTGGCTCGAACCGAAGAACTCGCGGATCGCCGTGGTCACGGGACGGATGTTGATCAGCGCCTGTACGGTCAGCTTCTCGTTATCCTGCGTTGCCATGCGCTCCTTGATGATCTTGTCCATACGCGCAAATCCGATGCGGAGCTGATTCTGCAGCTGCTCACCGACCGAGCGGATACGGCGGTTGCCGAGGTGGTCGATGTCATCCACGCTTCCCACGTCATGTGCCAGGTTGAGCAGGTAGTTGATGGAAGCCAGCACGTCATCCACCGTCAGACACTTCGGGCAAAGCTCCGCAAGACGCTCCTTGACGGATGCCTTGATCGCCTCGATATCGCCCTCGCATGCCTGCATGATCTCCATGAGAACGGGGATGCTGACTCTTTCCTTCACACCGCAATCCTTCAGATCCTCACCAAGGACGTAAAGAGGATTGACCGTGTTGTTACCCATCACCTTGATGATCTCGCCGTTGTCAAGAGAAATCTTGACCTCGTTGATCGCAGCATGCTCGATCTCGCGAGCCAGCGCGGGCGTGATCACCTCGCCTGCGGAAAGAATTACCTCGCCCGTGATGGGGCTGACGGCATCCTCTGCCAGACGGCGGTTGGCAATGCGGTTGTGCACCGACATTTTCTTATCGTATTTGTAACGTCCGACGGGCGCGATGTCATAGCGCTTCGGATCAAAGAAGTAGTTATGCAAAAGGGTTCTTGCGGCTTCCTCCGTGGGAGGCTCACCGGGACGGAGCTTCTTGTAGATCTCCTTGAGAGCCTCCACCTCCGTCGTGGAATGAAGCTGAGCGGCAAGCGCCTCGCTCTCATCCTTCTCGAAGGTAAGGCGAAGATGCTCGTCATCCCCGAACATTTCATAAATCGCCTCGCGGCTCGAAATGCCGAGAGCACGGATGAACATGGTCAAGGGAAGCTTTCTGTTCTTATCAATGCGGACGTATGCAACGCCGGACGCGTCGATCTCATACTCCAGCCAAGCACCGCGGTAAGGGATGACGGTGGTGGCATAGGTCTTACGGCCCGCCTTATCAATTTCGGAAGAATAGTACATTCCGGGAGAACGGATGATCTGAGATACGATCACGCGCTCCGCACCGTTGATCACAAACGTACCGGTTTCGGTCATCAGGGGGAAGTCACCCATAAAGATGTCTGCCTGCTTTACCTCACCCGTTTGCTTGTTCGTCAAGCGAACGTTGACCTTAAGGGGGGCTGCGTAGTTGACGTCACGCTCCTTGCATTCCTCCACGGGATACTTGGGATGTGCTTCGTCCAAGGTATAAGAAATGAATTCAATGACAAGATTACCGTAGGAATCGGTAATGGGAGATGCGTCACGCAAGACCTCCATCAAGCCTTCTTTCTTAAACCAGTCATAGGACTTCGTCTGAATCTCCACCAAATTAGGAAGCGGATAATCGAAACGGGAGTTGGAGAAGCTTTTTCTTGTGTTCTGACCAAGCTTTTGATCTTTTACTTTGATCATTAATTCAATCACTCCATTCTGAATTGATAACGCGTAGAAAAATCACGGGATTGAAAAACCGTTTGACATCAGATGACACGGCAATGGGCTCTGTTGGCTTTTTGTCGTAATTCACCAAGGTTTCCACAATACGGGCGATTATAATGCAGTTTAATATTTTATCACGTTTTTTGTGCATTGTCAAGTATTTTTTGTAAAAAAAGTTATTTTTTTTGCTTTTTCATAAATCGTTCGGTTTTACGTGCCGAAAAGCACGCAAAAGGGGGTGAGTCAAATGCGAAAACGCATTTGTTACTCACCCCCGTCGTTTTTGCTTTGCGGCGAAACGCCGCAATTTTCGCCCGTTGATTGATGATATTTTGAGATTTTTCAAGCGAAAACCGCAAATTCCGCGGCACGCAAAAGCCTACCGTCGGCTTTTGCGCGCGGGGGCTTCGTCAGTGACTCAGCCCCCTTTTTATCATTATATAATTATAATTGCGCGATTTGCGGCGCAGCCCGTTTTATTTTACGCACCTTTCAAAAGGGCATACGTCATTTTTGAGAACGGGCAACAGACGGACGGCGAATTCGAACTCTGTTTCGTTGATGCGGAGATGGCTGTCAAGCAGAGGTCCGCAGGAGTTGGAACCGATACCGCTGTGGCGGTAATCCAGATTGACCACCGTTTCCGAAAGAGGCACAAGCTCATAGTCGTGTGCCGTTTCGGTCAGCTGCTTTGCCGTGAAGTGCGAGCAATTGAAGCTGAACGTGGGCATGGTCTCACTGTTGAGGGCGAGAAGTCCCAGTCCCGCGCGGTTGGAAACCTCCATCCAACGCGATTCCGTGTGCGCCATGTTTTCCTGAGGACGGACGTAATGCTCGAAATGATCCGTGACCGACGTTCCAAAAAGACCGACACGGGAGGCATGCTTCTTGTCCTCGTAGGACTCCACAGGACCGCGCCCGAAGTAAGAAAGCTCCTCGCAATCCGCAGGCATTTTAAATTCGATGCCGAATCTCGGCAGAAAGGCATCCTTCTCGGTCACCTTGACGTTCATTTCAACCGAAACGCCCTCGCCGCGCACAAAGACGTACACCGCGTCCAAAAGAATCAAGGGACATTTTGCGGGCGCTCCGAGCGACAGCGTAGCACCGATGCGGATTTCCTCTTCCCCACGGGAAAGAAGCTCTGTCCGTCGGCAAGAAATCTGCATCTTATCATAATTCTTTTGGAACCACACAAGCTTGATACTGCGGTCATTATCGATGGGAGCGCGCCATACGGTGGGAAGAATGGGAGAGGCAAGGAATTCCTTACCGTGTCCCTTGACCGAGGTGATCACCCCCTGCGCGCGATCCACTCTGTAAACGCATTCCCCGTCCGTCACGGTGTAAGCCGCATCGCACTCGCATACGTCAAAGGGCAGCTTCACAGAGAGCTTCGGCAGCGCACGCGCACCCGCGGCGGTTTCTATCTCCGTTTGCTCAAAGGCAACCTCGTAGCCCGTCTCCGCCCAAGGCAGCGTCTTGTTGGTACGGTAGGAAAGATTGAGGTAACAGAAGCCGTCAAGCAAGGAAAGGTCGCCAAGGTCCAGCGTATAGGTGCGGCGGCGCATGGGCGCGATTTTAAGGCAAGGAATCCGTCCCTCGCGGACAACCGTTCCGTTTCTCTCCACCGACCAGTAAAGATCCAGATCCTCAAGCGTTGTAAAGCAGCGAAGGTTGTGAAGTGTGAGTGTTCCCTTCTTCGCATCGAACCGTTCCATGCGGCAGGGACGGAGCACCTGCTTGAGCTCCAGCATTCCCGTGTGCGGACGACGATCGGGATACAAAAGCCCGTCCACGCAGAAGTTTCCGTCGTTCGGGAAGCTTCCCATGTCTCCGCCGTAGATGAACTTGGGATGTCCCACCGTACCGACGTCCACGGAATGGTCAAGAAGCTCCCATACGCATCCGCCGAAGAAATTGTCGTTTGCGTAGATCTGCTGCCAATACTGCTCCAGATCCCCGGGGCCGTTGCCCATCGCGTGGGAATACTCGCAAAGGAAGAAGGGCTTCTTTGACAGCGGGTGCTTGATATAGAACTTCTCGATATCCTCAACCGAGGGGTACATGCGGCTTTCAATATCCACGTAATCGTAGCTGTAGGGCAACTCCTTGCGCGCCCTTTCGTCTGCACTCAGATAGATATTCAGCGCGCGACGCCCCGCATCCTCGCTGTGCACGATGCACCCCGGCATTCTGTTGTGGAAATATGCCGCCATCGCGCGGTGGTTGCACCCCACACCGCTCTCGTTTCCGACCGACCACATCAGGATCGACGCTCGGTTCTTGTCCCGCTCCATCATGCGTCGGGCTCTGTCAAGGTAAGCCTCGCTCCAATCGGGATCGTCGGTCAGAAGATCCCAGTTGCCGATCAACTCCATACCGTGTGTTTCCAGATCCGCCTCATCACACACGTAAATACCGAGACGGTCGCAAAATTCAAGAAAGCGCGGATCGTTGGGATAGTGGCTGGTACGCACCATATTGACGTTGTGTGCCTTCATGATGTAAAGATCGCGGAGCATATGATCCGCGGGCGTCGCGCCTCCGAGATAGGGGTGGCTGTCGTGACGGTTCACTCCTTTGCCCTTGACCTTCTGCCCGTTGACGTAAAGCACCTTGCCCTTGACCTCAAAGCGGCGGATGCCGATCTCCTGGCGAATATGCTCCTCACCGCAAGCGAGATACAATTCATAAAGCACGGGCGTTTCGTCGCTCCAGAGCATGGGAGAATCCACGGTTTCTTCAAAAGAAAGCGTTCCGCTTCCCTTCACAGAGCCACAGGCAATCTCACAGCCCGTGGGGGAGATGAGGCGGTAAGAGACCTCTGTCTCTTCGTTGACCTCGACCTCGGCGCGGACGGTCGCCTGCGTAAAGGCATCGTTCAATTCGCTCCGCACGTAAAGATCCTCAATATGCACCTTGTCACGCAGAAGCAGATACACCTCGCGGAAAATGCCCGAGGAGCGGATCTTGTCCTGGTCCTCAAGGTAAGAGCCGTCGCACCATTTGAGCACCAACACCTGCACAAGGTTCTCGCCCTCGACCAGCGCATCGTTCAGAACGACCTCGCTCGTCATGTGACTCACCTGGCTGTAAGCAACGAATTTTTTATTGACGTAGAGATAGAAGCAGGAATCCACACCCTCAAAAACCATGCGAATCTGCCGTGCGGAAAGCGTCTTCCTGTCCATAAAGAAGGTACGCTCGTAAAGTCCGCAGGGATTGTCCGTCGGCACAAAGGGAGGATTTACCGGGAACGGATAGTTGATGTTCGTATATTGCGGAATATCATAGCCTCTTCCAAGTGCCAATTGCCAGCTCATCGGCACGGTGAGAGACTCACCGCCGTCACCGTTCCAAAGGGGAGACGTAAAATCGGGCAGCTTCCATACGGCATCGTAATAATGGAAATTCCACTCTCCGCAAAGTGAGACAAAGCGGTCGGAATCGGCACGGTTGGTGCTTCTGACACCTGCCTCGCTTCCAAACGGGATCATATAAGCGTGAGGTTTTTCGCAGCCGATATGCAGGGCTGCGGGGTTTTCGTGATATTTCAGTTCAAGCATAAAAAATCCTTTCTCCCGAAAAGGGAATTTTCATATCTTCATTATGCCATAAAAAAGAAAGATTGTCAATAGAAAAAAAGGGGGAAGATCATAAAAAAGCAGAAAGCGCGACCTCCTGAAATCTTGACAAACGGCATCTTTCCGGATATAATAATGTACGTAAAGTATTCGCAGAAAGGAGGCACTTTGATGTCGATCACAAGAGAATCCCCGATCACGGTTCTTTCGGGCGTCGGTCGCGTCCGCGCGGAGCATTACGCCAAAATGGGAATTTTTACCCTTGGCGATCTTCTTTTGCACTATCCGCGCGCGTACGAAAACCGAGGAGATATCCGCTTGCTTTCCGAGACGAGAGCAGACGTCAAAAGCGCGGTGATCCTCACCGTCGCCACGGAAGCGAAATGCGTGCGACTTCGGAGTCATAAAAGCTTCCTCAAATTCCGTGCCTACGACGATAGCGGAAGCTGTGAGATCGTGTTTTTCAATCAGGACTATCTGCGCACCTCCTTCCCCATCGGTGCGACTTTCCGCTTCTTCGGGCGCGTCGATCAAAACAAAAACAAATATTCCATGTCCTCTCCCGCATTTGAGGCATGGACGGAGTTCTCCTCACCTCCGTCACTCCATCCCGTCTACCGAATGACCGACGGCATCGGAGAGGCACAGATCAAGCGCGACGTGGCGGCGGCACTGGAGCTTTTGTCCGCATCCGCCGAGGATCATCTTCCTTCGCACCTTCTTGAAAAAAGGTCACTTTGCACCCTTGCCTTTGCCGAACGCAACATTCATAAGCCCACCGATCAAGCGGCACTTGCGGCAGCAAGACGGCGATTGGTCTACGACGAATTCTTCTGCTTTGCCGTCGGTGCCTCCATGGCAAGCAAACGGGAGAAGTCCTTCGGTGCGCCCCCTTGCACAAAGCACGACCTCGGTGTGCTGACACGCACGCTTCCGTACGAGCTGACAGGTGCACAAAAAAGAGCGATCGAGGACATCGCGCGCGACATGGCACGTCCCGTTCCGATGGCAAGAATCCTTGTCGGGGACGTCGGTTGCGGAAAAACCGTCTGCGCTGCCGCCGCCATGCTCATTGCGGTTCAGAACGGACGTCAGGCGGCACTGATGGTCCCCACCGAGATCCTTGCGCGCCAGCATTACAAGGATCTCGCTCCCATCTTTGAAGCTCTCGGGATTTCCTGCGCGCTTCTGATCGGTGCCACCACCGCCGCACAAAAAAGGAAGATCAAGGATGCGCTCGTCTGTCCCGAAAAGGATTTGCGACTGCAAATCGTCATCGGAACGCACGCACTGCTTTCGGACGGTGTGGAATTCGCTGCCCCCGGCATCGTGATCACCGACGAGCAGCACCGCTTCGGAGCGCGCCAGCGCGCTCTCCTTTCCGAAAAAAACACGCATGCGCATCTGCTGGTCATGAGTGCCACCCCCATTCCGCGCTCTCTTGCTCTGGTGCTTTACGGGGATCTTGATATTTCCCGCATTGACGAAATGCCTCCCGGCAGACAGCGTGTGGACACCTTTGTGGTGGATGAGGGGTACAGAGATCGGCTCAATGCCTTCATCCGACGGCTGGTCGGTGAGGGAGGTCAGGTGTACGTCGTCTGCCCCGCGATCGAGGAGCGTGAGGCTGCGGAGGACGAATGGATGCTCTCCGAAATTCTTGAGGACGGCTCACATCCCTCCCAAAGACCGCCCTTGAAGGCAGCGATCGGATATACGGAGCAATTGAAAAACGCACTCCCGGATCTCTCCGTCGCGTTTCTTCACGGAAAAATGAAAAGCACCGAGAAGGATGCCGTCATGAAGCGGTTTTCGGAAAATGAAATCCAGGTGTTGGTCTCCACCACCGTCATCGAGGTGGGTGTCAACGTGCCGAATGCGTGCCTGATGATCGTGGAGAATGCCGATCATTTCGGGCTGTCTCAATTGCATCAGCTTCGCGGCCGCGTCGGACGCGGACGGAGAAAATCCTACTGCGTTCTGGTCGCGGGAAGTGATTCTCAGCGTCTCGGACAAACCTCCCGTGCACGTCTTGAGGTCATGAGAACGACCTATGACGGCTATCGCATCGCAAAGGAGGATCTTGCCCTGCGCGGTCCGGGAGATTTTTTGGCATCAAACGATTCCGCCGCCATTCGACAAAGCGGAGGGCTTTCCTTCCGTCTTGCCGATGCGGGTGAGGACGTCGCGCTGCTGACCGCCGCGACGGAGGATGCGCGCGCGATGCTGGAGAGTGACTCCGACCTTCACTCGTCTCCGCTTCTCCTTTCCAGAATCCGCGAAACCTTTCACATCGAAGAGGGATTGATCAGTTAAACGAAAATCAAATCCTCTGTTTTACATTTTTTACATAGCAATTTTTTGAATACATATTTTCAAAGGTGCGGTGCAAACTATGAACAGTCGGAAGCGCCGACGTCGAAGACGCGGTTTTGCCGCTGTCTTTGAAAATCGATGAAGGAGAAACTGCTATGATAATGGATCGTATTGCACTGATTCTGACCATCATCGGGGCTCTTAACTGGGGTAGCATCGGGCTGTTTCAATTTGACATCGTCGCATGGATCTGCGGCGGTCAGGCATCCTTGCTCAGCCGTGTGATCTACACAGTTGTCGCCCTTGCGGGGATCTGGTGCATCTCCCTCGTATTTCGTGCGCGGGAAAGCTTTGACAAGATCGAAGATTAAAAAGCGTGGGGCTGAGTCGCTGACAAAGCCCCCGCGCGTCATAGTCGACGGTAGGCTTTTGCGCGCCGCGGAATTTGCGGTTTTCGCTTGAAAAAGCTCAAAATACAATCAATCAACAGGCGAAAATTGCGGCGTTTCGCCGCAAAGCAAAAACGACGGGGTGAGTAACAAATGTTTTCGCATTTGACTCACCCCTTTTTTGTTTATTTATTACAGATTTCTTCATCGGGCGTCCGCCGGCATTCCGCTATTCCTCCTGAAGCTCTGCGACCACGGTTTCCATCTTTTCCTCGCGCGGAAGCGTGACCGTAAATCGGCTCCCCTTCCCGAGCTCGCTTTCCACGTCGATCCGACCGCCGAGAAGCATTGCCGCTCTTTGTGCCATCGCAAGCCCGATCCCGTATCCCACAGGATGGTGGGAGGGATCTCCCTGATAAAACTTTTCGAAAATATGGTGCATGGTTTCCTCGCTCATCCCCACGCCCGTATCCTCGAAAACAACGGTGATCCGCTGTTCGTCATAGGAAAGAAGAACACGGACAGATCCCCCGACGGGGGTAAACTTGATGGCATTGGAAAGAAGGTTTTTCCACACGTGCTCCAAAAGCTCCGCATTGGAAAACACCTTGATTTCCTCCATTTCCGGGATAATTTCGATCCCCTTATCCGACCAAAGATTTTCATACAGCAAAATACAACGTCGGATCTGCTCGTCCAGATAAAATTCGCTTCTCTCCCCCGGAATCTGCTGATTTTCCAGCTTGGAGAGCTCCAGAATGCTGATAGAAAGCCGTGCCAGTCGATCCGATTCCTCGGCAATGATCTCGGCATATTCCCGTCTCTCTTTCTCTGTCAGATCCTCTCTTTGCAGCTGTCTTGCAAAGCCGCGGATGGAAACGATGGGAGTTTTGAGCTCATGCGAAAAATTATTGATAAAATCGTTACGGAACATTTCGATTCCGTCCAATTGGCGCACCATCTCGTTGAAGCTCTCCTCCAGCTCCCCCATTTCCGTGGGAATCACAGAGGGCGGATCCGTTTCTTTCCGCTTCTTGGTTTTGATCTGCACCTTAAAATTCCCTTTTTTAACCTCCTTCGTCGCGTCGATCAAGCGCTTGAGCGGACGCAGATAGTATCGTCCGAAGCCGTTGGCAAGAACCGTTCCGATGACCGTACAAACCGCCAGCATCAGAAGAATGAAGAAGGACGGATTGAAGGTCAGAAGAAGCAACAGAGGGGAAAAATCAAGGGCAAGGTTGATCAGAAGAAAAAGTCCCAACGTCAGAATACAGGAAAAGAGCATGACGGCAAAGACGAAAAAGGTCAGGTGCCAGCGCAAGGTTCTGAATCTTCTGATACGGGTGGGATCCTTTTCTCTCTTCTCCCTTTTTTCTTTGATCCGTTTGTTCATTTGGCAACAACCGCCTTGTATCCGAGTCCGCGCACGGTCAGAATATCGAAATCGGGATTGCCGCGGAAGCGCTCGCGCAAGCGACTGACGTGCACGTCCACCGTGCGCTCGTCGCTCTCGCTGTCCATATCCCAGATCTCATCCATCAGCTGCCGCCGCGTGTAAATCTTATTCGGATAGGATAAGAGCTTGAAAAGAAGCAAGAATTCCTTTTGAGGAAGCTCAAAAAAGCCTGTCTCGGTCTCCACCGCAAAGGCATCGTAAAACAGCGTCGTCTTTCCGACGCAAAGCTTTTTCTCCCCTGCAATCTGGGCGCGGCGCAGCAGTGCCGCGATGCGAAGAATCATTTCCTCTTCATCCACGGGCTTGACCATATAATCATCCGCACCGATGATGAAGCCGCGCTTCTTATCGTCCTGCGTCTCTCTCGCCGTCACCATCAAAATGGGAATGTTATTTCCCGATGTACGCAACGTATTGGTAAACTCATATCCGTCCATTCTCGGCATCATCACGTCCAGTATGATCAGATCGATGTGCTTGTGATCCAATATCTCCAGTGCCTCCACGCCGTCTGCCGCACAGATCGGCTCATAGCCGTAGCGTCGCAAAACGTCAGACATCAGACGCCTTGCATTCTTATCGTCCTCGGCAACCAAAATGCGAAACATATTCTCACATCCTTTCCACCTCTATCATACACCCAAAATATGAACTCAATTTCAACAATATGAACTAAAATTCACAGGACAGCTCCTTTTATTTCCTTCTGAGTGTTACGTTCTTAAAAAGAGACAGATCGGGAATGCTTGCCGCCGCCTCATCGATTTTGTCCGAATAGGTACGGTGCACCGATCCGTATTTTGCCGCCGCCAACGGATTGTAGGGCAACAGCTCCACGGGATGTATGTCCGCAAACGCAGCGATCGCGGAAAGATTTTCACGCGTGTCCGTAATTCCCGGGATCAAGGGAGTGCGGAATACAAAAGGAATCCCACTCTCCTTGAGCCAATTCGCGTTTTCAAGAATTTTTCGGTTGGAAACTCCCGTGTAACGTATATGAGCTTTCTCGTCCATCAGCTTCAGATCCATCATCACAAAGTCGAACAGCGATACGGCACGGACGAAATCCGAATGCTCCGCATAACCGCAGGTCTCAAGGGCAAGATGCACCTTGCCGCGAAGCCGATGGGCAAGGGAGACGCAAAAATCGACTTGCAAAAGAGGCTCGCCCCCCGAAAAGGTCACTCCCCCG
>JAZSMX010000041.1:0-4344 GCA_045536125.1 Eubacteriales bacterium
CAGCCGTCCTTGCCCGCAAGGGCAAACATCATTCGGCTGACCTGCTTTATCGCAGGTCGCCGTCCTTTCCCGCGACGCTCACGCATCTTACAAGGACGTCGGGAGAGCCGAAGGCGGTCAAGGACGGAATGCCCCAATACACCGTATCCCCCAAAGCCTCGATCTCCTTGATCAGATCAAAGAAATTGCCTGCCACGGTAAAGGATTTCACGGGCTCGCCAATCACACCGTTCTTCACGGTAAAGCCCGCACTTTCAATCGAAAAATCTCCCGTCACCGCATCCGCTCCCGCATGGAAGCCCTTCGCCTCGGTGATGAAAATCCCGTCTCCCAATGAGGAAAGCAGCTCTTCTCTCTTTCTCTCTCCGGGGAGAATGGAAAGATTGTAGGGGGAGATCGACACGGGCGAGGAATACCTTGCGCGGCGACCGTTGCCCGTGGAAGCGCGACCTGCCCGTTTGGCGGTGGTCAGATCGTAAAGAAGCGTGGTGAGTACCCCGTGATCGATCAGAGCGCGTCGCTCGGTGGCAACGCCCTCACCGTCAAAGGCGGCTTGCATGGGGTTTCCCTCTCGCATCGGATCGTCCATGAAGGTGACGTGCTCCGCGGCAACCCTCTCCCCTTCCTTTCCCGCCAACAAGGAGAGCCCCTGCTGGGCATTCTTTGCAGAAAAGATGGGAGAGAATGCCGACAAAAACTCACGGAACACTCTTCCGTCAAACAAAACGTCGTATTTTCCCGTGTCAAGCTCCCCACCTCCCAGCTTGGAGGCGGCGCGCTCCACCGAGGTGCGCGCAAGCGAGGCGATGTCCGCATCGGAAAAGCCCTCCCCGAACTCAAAAGCCTCCGCGGCATCCTCTCCGTCTCTGACGATCGCCGAGGAATAGACGCCCTTCACACCGACCGTCCCCGAGAGAGAGAGCCCCTTGGAGTTGAGAAGATGCACCGAACGCACCGAGGAAAACGCACCGCATTCCGTTCCGTCCGCCACGCGCGGATCTGCCGCGTACGTGCGCTCCATCGAACGGAGCGCCGCCTCTCGGATCTCCACGGCATCGCAGAGGTCCGATACGGGCGCGGTCAAGGTCGCGTAATGCTCCGAGCCCTCAAAAATCACGTGCTCATCCTCGCTGTCAATGCACGCGGCATTGGAGAGCGCGCGGCGCACAAGCTCCTCCATCGCGTCCTCGGTCATCACCTCTCCCGACGCATACCCCTCGTGGCCGTTGACGATGCAGCGAAAGCTGATACCGCTCTCCACACCGAAGGAAAAGCTGCTGATCTCCCTTTGAAGGGTTTCCGCGCTGACGCTTTCGTCCGACTGATAATAAATTTCATATTCCTCGATCCCCGCGCGGCGCGCGGCATCGATCAATGCCCTTTTGACCTGTTCAAGCTCCATATCATCGACCTCCTACGGTAATGGAAGAAACGCGGATGAGGGGTTGCCCCACGTCGGTGGGAACGCTTCCGCTGGACGAGCCGCACATGCCCTGCGCACGTTCCAGATTGTTTCCCACCATGTCGATCTTTTTCAGGATCTCACCGCCGTTTCCGACCAGCGACGCACCTCGCACCGCCTCGGCAATTTTTCCGTTTCTGACTAGATACCCTTCAGCAACCGAGAAGTTGAAATCTCCCGTGAGCGGATTGACCGAGCCTCCCCCCATCTTGCGGCAGTAAAGACCGTATTCCATGGAGGAGATGATGTCCTCGTTCCGATCGGGGCCGTTGGCAAGATAGGTGTTCGTCATCCGCGAGGTCGCCTCGTATCCGTAGCCCTCGCGCCTTGCGTTGCCCGTCATGGGAAGCCCCATGCGCCGAGATCCCAGGCGGTCGATCATATAGCTTTTGAGAATGCCGTTCTCAATGAGCACGTTTTTCCGTGTGGGCGTGCCCTCGTCGTCGATGTTGACCGAGCCCCAAGCCCCCGCGATCGTTCCGTCGTCGGTTGCCGTCACCTTCTCCGAGGCAATCCGCTCCCCAAGCTTTCCGCACATCTGCGAAGCACCGACGGCAACCGAGGTCGCCTCCAGGGAGTGTCCGCATGCCTCGTGGAAGATCACACCGCCAAAGCCGTTCTCGATGGCGACCGTCATTTTGCCCGCGGGGCAGTAATCGGCGCGCAGATTCACAAGCGCGGAGCGGGATGCCTCCCGTCCGACGTCGCGCGGCGACACCCTTTCAAAAAATTCCAATCCCATGCCCGCGCCCGGTCCGTCAAAGCCCGACTGGTTGACACCCCCGTCGCTTGCAACCGAGGAGATCGCCATCCGCGTACGCACGTGGCGGTCGGTGGTATACAGCCCTTCCGTGTTGGCAACAAGAATGGTGTGATCCACCCCCAGAAGCACACCGCTGACCTGGGAGATCGCAGGATCGTACTCCTTTGCGGCAAGGCAGCCCTCGCGCAACAGCGTTGCGCGCTCGCAGACTTCCACCGAGGTGGGAAGGATGCCTGCGGGATGCACGTTGGGATTCATCCGCTCACAAAGGCGAATCGCCTCCACGCTTTTTGCCTCCCCCATTGCGGCAGCAACCGCACGGGCACACTTGAAAAGTCCCTCGCGAGATGTGTCGCTGGTGCTTGCAAACACGGTGTGTGTTCCCAAAAACGCGCGGATTCCCACACCGTAGATCCATTCATCCGTCGCGCTTTCAATTTTTCCGTCCAGCATCCTCAGACGGTTTCCGCGCGTCATTTCCGCATAAAGCTCAACGAAATCCGCGCCACCCGACATGGCGAGTGCCAGCACGTCCTCGGCAATGTTCTGAGAGATCATCCTTCGTCCTCCTCTGTTCGTTTTCAAAAAAACCTTATCTATATTGTAGCACAGTTCCCTCAAAAAAACAACGCGTCGGGCAAAAAAAGATTGCCGCGACGAAAAAAATCGGAAAACAAAATCCATCGACAAAAAAGCACACTCTCCCTTGACTTTTTCCGACACCCGTGCTACAATAACAGTAAAGAAAAAGAACTCAAAAGGAGTCAACGATGGAACAGTACGCAAATTGCTTTACGTCGGCGGAAATTCTGCTGCCCGACGCCAAAAAAACCGATATGTCACGCTGGGCGGTCGTCGCCTGCGATCAGTACACCAGCGAGCCCGAATACTGGGAGAGTGCCGCCGCACTGGTCGGGGACGCCCCCTCCACCCTTTCGATGATCCTGCCCGAGGTGTACTTGGACGGGGGAGACGCACGTATCCCCTCCATCCACGCGGCAATGGAGAAAGCCGTGAAGGACACACTCATCTCCTATCCCGATGCCATGATCCTTCTGGAGCGTGTGCAGTCCGACGGAAAATGCCGTCGTGGACTCATCGGCGCCATAGATTTAGAGTGCTACGATTATCACAAGGGCTCAACCTCGCTCATCCGCGCCACCGAGGGCACGGTGCTTGAGCGCATCCCTCCCCGTGTCAAGATCCGTCGCGACGCGCCCCTGGAGCTTCCCCACGTCATGCTTTTAATCGACGATCCCGCATGCACCGTCATCGAGCCGCTTGTCAAAGCGGCGCAGGATCTGCCTGCGCTCTACGACACAGATCTGATGCTGGGCGGCGGACACGCAAGAGCCACCCTGATCCCCAAGGAACAGCAAAACAGCATCCGCGAAGCACTCAATGCCCTTGTCACTTCCGAAGCGAGGGAACAGAAATACGGCGACGGAAGCGTCGCGCCCCTTCTCTTCGCGGTCGGTGACGGAAACCACTCTTTGGCAACCGCCAAGGCGGCATACGAGGAAATCAAGGAGCGCATCGGTAAAGAGGCGGCGCTCTCGCACCCCGCGCGCTACGCGCTTGCCGAGGTGGTCAACCTCCACGACGGTGCGCTTGAGTTTGAGCCCATCTACCGCGTGGTCTTTGACGCGGACGTTGATGATCTTCTTTCCGCGCTTGACAGGGAGATTGCTTCCCTCCACGGCTCTGCCGCGCCGCAGACCGTCACCGTTGTCAGAGGCGACACCCAATATGATCTTTCCATTCCCACGCCCACGTCTCAGCTGGCAGTCGGAACGCTCCAGAGCTTCCTCTTCCGCTACAGTGAGGCGCATCCCGAAATCACCGTGGACTACATCCACGGCAAGGATTCCCTCATCGCGCTTGCCTCCAAGGAGCACGCCGTCGGATTCCTCTTTGAAGGAATGCGCAAGGATGAGCTCTTCCGCACCGTGATCTATGACGGCGCGCTTCCCCGTAAGACCTTCTCCATGGGACACGCCCCCGACAAGAGATACTATATGGAATGCCGAAAAATCAAATAAGGGGCTGTCACATTTGACGAGACCGAAAAAGCCCGTGGAGAAAAGAAAAAAGTCCCGTTTTCCGGTAAAATCAGAAA
>JAZSMX010000087.1:0-21988 GCA_045536125.1 Eubacteriales bacterium
GGTAAAGCTTGATCTAAGTTTAAACTAATCGCGTATGTCTCAGCCTCATTAATTGACGGGGGCGGTGCAGATTTCGCCTGTGGGATTATGAGAAATGCGCTTTTTCGGGGTATTATTGTTCACTTTTCGATTGCGCGACGCGGCGAGCAGCTTTGGAGTCGGCAAGCTCATTTTGCAGCTTTTTGGCTGCATAGTAGAAAAGAATATAAGAAAAAACAATATAAAGCGAAGCTTAAGTGAATAGAGAAAGGTAGATAAAAGGTAGTAATAGGGGCGGTGTGGAGAAGTGCGGCGACCCTGACGCGAGCCCTCCATTCCACGGTAGACGTCAATCCTTAAGCGAGGATTTAAAAAATATATCGCCATATATCGTGTCCACTCTTTTTCTGTTGGTTAAATGAAATCGTGGCTATGCCACGATGAAATCTTCGCTTTACTCAGATGAAATCCAAGGCGTTGCCTTGGATGAAATCAAATCCGTCTGTTATAACCCTGCGAAGCAGGATTTCATCCACCACAGGTGGATTTCACCCGTCAAAGACGGATTTGACTGCGTGATACTCCATTAAGAATATCACGCTATTGACACCTTTTTTTGTTTAAGTCTCCCGATACGTGCGGTCTTTCATATGACGATCCATTTCTCGCTCTGCGGAACGCTTTGCATCGGAATCTCTCTTATCATACAGCTTTTTACCGCGACAAAGTCCTAACTCAATCTTAACGTGACTGCCCGAAAAATAAAGAGAAAGAGGAACGACGGTGTATCCCTTTTGTTCCACCAAACCGCGAAGCTTCATGATTTCCCGTTTGTGCATCAAGAGTTTCTTTTCGCGCATGGGATCGGTATTAAAGATGTTTCCCTGTTCATAAGGACTGATATGCATACCTACCGCAAAAATCTCGCCGTTTTCAAACGAACAATAGGAATCCTTCAGATTCACTCCGCCGCCGCGAATGCTTTTAACTTCCGTTCCTGCCAAAGCAATCCCGGCTTCATATTTTTCTTCCACAAAATAGTCGTGATATGCTTTTTTGTTTTGTGTAATTATTTTCTGTGTATCCTTTTTGTTTTCAGCCATATTGCACCGTGTTTTCCTTATTGACCGTCATTATAAAATATCTTCTCATCCGCAAAGTACAGATTCAATTCATCCTTTGCAATTTTTGCGATGTAATCCTTGTTTTGGGAAGAGTTCAAAAGCTCCTTTACCTCTGCCATTCTACGTTTGTATTCATCAAGAATTTCTCCTTCGGCAGAGCCTGACTCCAACACCTCTTGGCACCTTCTGTAATCGGAAAGAAGCTTGTTCAATTCTTCGGAAGAGCCCAACATATCCTGAAGCTCCGCGCGAGTTTCGTAAAGTTCAGTCAAGGTTTTTTCAAGCTCTTCGGCTTCTTTGTTTAATTGATTGTAATACATAATACTGTTCGCAAACACCCCGATGGAGATCACGGCTGTTGCTACCAAAAATACAATCACAATCAAACTCAAGCTAAATTGCTTTTTTCTTTCTTTGGGCATAAAGCGGTTGCTCCTTTTATCTTAAAGCATGCCGCAGGACTCTTGCTCAAGCCTGCGCTTCTCCGCTTTCGTAAAGCGGATGCGTTGTTTTCTTCTTTTTCTCTTTACCAATTTCGTATAGACCGAAACCAGTATCTTTGTAATCATTTGTATTGCTTTTTTGAACGGAAACAGAATCCAAAAAAGAACGTAAAAAAGTATATTTTTAATCAGGACAGCCACAACCTCCAATATAGGAAGTACAAGCCTTCCCAAGGTCAAGCGATAAGTCAAAAAACCAACGGCAAGGCATCCCAAAACAGGGACTCGGATTTGACCGTTGTTGTAACCGTAAAAAAGTAAAATGATAGATATCGCTGAAAAAAGCGAAAAAATAAAATCCGTCAAAAAAAGAGAGATTTTCAAAAAAAGAGGCCTTTTTGTCCTCCTTTTCAAGGGGCGCAGTAGCGGGTGCTTGTGCGCTTGCAGAAAACCTTCAGCCGTTTTGCTGAAAGAAACACCGAGGAAGACGCGGATGATGGAAAACACATCATAAACCGCGCCCAACTCGGCTCCCAGAAAAAAGGAATACAACCAAAGCCTTGCTAATATCAGCTGAGAGATTTCCATTGCACTTTAACGGAATATCTTTCCGAAAAGCCCACGTTTTGAGCTTTTTTCCGAAGTGTCTTCCTCGTAATATGTAACGGAATCTATTCTGCCGTCCAAGGTAACAGTACCTTGCTCCATACTTAAAATGTGAATGTGAAGCGACGCGCCGTCAATCTCCATATTTCCGCAAACAGTGTTTAAAATAACCGATTGATCATCAAAGCTGATCACATCCGTAACTCCTGTAATCTCCATAGCTTCTCTGTTTTTCAAAGAAATATGGTGCACCGTATAATCTCCCTTATTTTCTTCTGCTCCCATGATGCAAACCTCCGATTTTTGTTTGCTACAATGTATGCGAAGAATGAAAGAACTATACCTCTGTCAAGAAATTACTTCGTACAGGCTTGCGGCATCGGCTTTCAAAGCATGCTCTCTCACGTCCAGCACGCGAACCTTTAAGGTTCTCTGACCGAACGTGATTTCTATGAGATCGCCTTCCTTGACATCATAGGACGCTTTGGCTCGCTTTCCGTTGACAGTCACATGCTCCGCATCGCATGCGTCGTTTGCAACCGTCCTTCTTTTGATGATACGGGAAACTTTCAGGAATTTATCAAGCCTCATTGATCTTGTCTTTCAAGGTCTTTCCGGGTAAGAAAACTACGCGACGGGAAGCAGGGATTTCAACAGGAGCACCGGTTTTGGGGTTTCTTGCGGTATAAGCTGCTTTTTCTCTTACAGCAAAGGTACCAAAGCCCGTAATTTGAACGGATTCGCCTGCAGTAAGGGTTTCTTCGAGAACACTGAAAAGTGCATCGTAAGCAGCTGCAGTGTCCTTCTTGGACATACCGGTTTTCTTTGCTGTTTTTTCAATCCATTGAGACTTAGTCATAATAAACCACCTCTTATAAAAATTTTTTGGGGTACTTTTATTTTATCACATTATTTCCACTTGTGCAAGTGTTTTTTCAACATTTTTTCAAAAAAAATCAAATTACTTCCCCGTTTTTTGTATATTTTCCTTGAATATATGGTTTTTTAATCTGCAAAACACATCATAACATTTTTTTCCGTGAGGGATCATGCAAAAATCCTCGCTTGTAATCGCTTTACAAAGGATCGCGACAATCAAATAAGAGATCACCATGAAAAGTAAGCTGACAACCGTCAAAACACTTCCCGTGCCGTAGCGGATGCCGAAAAATCGGTACAAAAAGAACGTTCCTCCAACCGATATGACGGATGCCGCAAAAGGACGCCAAAAAATTTTCGATACCGAGATTCCGTGATAACATTTTTTTGCAGCCAAAGCGAAGTTCAAAATCACAACCGTTGCATTACAAAAAAAGCTACTGATCGGTGCTCCGAGCAATCCAATCAACGGATGACCGATCAAAACATAAGCCACTATGCTTTTTATGGCTGTGCCCGCAAGCATGGAAAAAATGGGACGATTCACAATACGATAAGCATGGAGAACCGAATTTGTGGCTGTAATCATCGAGGAAAGAAAGACGGAAATTCCCAGCAATGACAAAAGCGGCGCTGCTGTTTCCACCGCTTCCGATTCACTTGCAAATACAAGATTTAAAATGGGATACGAAAACGCCGTAAGCCCCAAAGATGCGGGAATCGCAAAAAAAGCCGTCAAACGGTAAGAAAGCTCGATCAATTGCTTTTGGCGCAGTTCATTTTTTTCGGAAATTGCGGTTGAAAGCATTGGAACCAATGGAAGTGATACGGAATTCAGAAGTGTTGGCAAAAAAGAAAAAAGCGAAACTGCCAAAGTAGTATAGCTCCCATATGCTTGATTTGCCAGACTTTCGGAATATCCGATCGTTTGTAACCGCCTTAAGATCATCGTCATATCGATCAGCTTGGAAACACTGATCAGTGCTGCACCGAGTGTCATTGGTAATGCGAGACTGAGCAGCGAGTTCAGATTTCTTTTTACGTTTGTCCCGTTGTTTGGATTCGTGTCACTCCACACCCTCCATTTCCCTTTTTCAAACCGCTTTTTCTCGATGAGCAAAAAGAGTGTGGAAAGAGCGGTCCCTAAGCTGAGCCCCCACCCGGCGGCAGCTGCAACACTTTCAGTACCATAACCTCCCGTCATTGCCGTAGAGGCAAAAATAAGCCCGAAAACGAGCTTCCCGAGAGATTCAAGGAGTTGAGACAGTGCCGTCGGCAACATGCGCTGAAAGCCCTGAAAATAACCTCTTACAGCAGATGAAATACAAATAAAGAAAACGGTTGGAGAAATAGCACGAATCGCCTTCAATGCACCGTCGCTTTTGATCCAGGAACAAAAGTATTCGGCACCAAACCACATTATAGCACTTCCCAAGATTCCAATGGTAAAAAATATGCGAAACGCGGATCGGTACAATTGTTCTACGTAGACACTGTCTTTTTTGGCCACCCCTCCTGAAATCAGCACAGAGAGAGCGACCGGCAAGCCTGCGGTTGCAATGATGCAAAACAGAGCGTAAATTTCATATGCGGAATTGAAATACCCCATGCCCTCGGATCCAAGATACGAGAGCATGGGGATTTTATAGATCAAGCCTATGATTTTTACTAAAACAGTAGAAACAGAAAGCAATAAAACACCGGAGAAAAAAACTTTCTTTGAATTCGCATCCTCAACCGCCATTTCTGCCTCCCGTGTTATGTTCAGTCAAAATAATGATCAAACACCTCACGGCTTTCATAGCGGAGACGTTCTTCATCGATAGAAGTATATTCCCCACTTTGATAAAGTATACGTCCGTCTGCCATTGTCATCAACACATCGGTACGTTCTGCGCTGTACGCAAGCATCGCATAATCGTCAAAGCACGGCTGATTATGAATGGCGGTTCTGTCAAGTAAAACAAGATCCGCACGGAATCCTGTACGAACAGCACCGCAATCATCTCTTCCTTGTGAAAGTGCTCCGTTGCGTGTCGCCAAAGGAAGCATTTCTCGAGCAGTCGTACAAGCGGGATCTTTTGATACCCCCTTGTGAAGAATTGCAGCGGTTTGCATCTCCCGAAGCATATCCAAGCGGTTATTGGATGCTGTTCCGTCGGTTCCAAGGCACACATTGATCCCGGCACTGATCGCTTTTTGCAAGGGAAGAACGCCGCTTCCCAGCTTGAGGTTGCTGATTGGATTGTGGGCAATGCTGACGTTCTTCTCTTTGAGCAATCGCAAATCCTCGTCCTCTACCCAAACGCAGTGCGCGGCGGTCGTAGGAGCATCCAAAACGCCGAGATCGTAAAAAAATCTTGTAGGTGTCTTCCCGTGACGTTCGAGGCATTTTTGGTGCTCTTTTTGCGTCTCCGAGAGATGCAGCTGCATCCGAAGACCGTTTTCAAGTGCATACTTCCCCACATAAGCACAGGCATGGGGGACGTTTGTATATTCTGCGTGGAGAGCCATATCCACAAGAATGCGCCCGTCATCCCGATTGTGATATTTTCTAAAAAGACCAACAGCTTCCGCCATACGGTGATCCTTGCTCATATCAAGATCCGGATCAAAGGATACGATTGATCTTGATATATTGGCTTTGACACCGGTTTCCAGTACGGCATCAGCAACGGCATCCTCAAACATATACATGTCGGAAAAGGATACCACACCGCCGCGAATCATTTCGGCAATTGCCCATTTTGTCCCCACGTAAACACTTTGATAGGTCAAGCGTTCCTCAGCGGGAAGAATCCGCTCATCCAACCACCGTTGGAGCGGAAGATCCTCGCCGTAGCCTCTGAACAAGGTCATTGCAGCGTGGCAATGCGAGTTATAAAAGGCCGGGATCAGAAGATTTCCGTTACATTCCACGACGGTTGCATCACAGGGATTTGAAACCTCTTCGCTGATTTCTGTAATTCTTTTATCTTCAATCGTTACGTTGCAGTTTTTTCCTTGGAAGCCGTATTCCGGCAACAAGGTTACGTTTTTCAAAATCGTTTTCATCAAATAAATTCCTTATACAGTGAGTTTTCGGACATATAACAGTCGTTTACCGTTTGAATCGTTTTGATGCGTTGGAGAATCACTTGAGCCTCTGAATAAAACTCGGATGTCTTCGAAATAGAATTCAGAAGCGGAAGCAAGTAAGGCTTCAACATACCGATTTCATACGGCATAGTCGAATCGATGGATGCATCACATTTTCCGACGTAAGGAAAAATATTCTTTTCCTCGTTTTCTCGCACGCTTTTCCAAAGATAAAACGTAAAATCGGGCTCTGTCGCACGGTGTCGGTAGTCGCGGACCAATCTACGCAAAAAGCGAATTTCATTCGGTAAGAAGGAATGCTCCCCTATGAGAATTGCCGAGGTGGGACAGATGTAAATGCTTCTATAGGAAGTGCTATGGTTAAGAATGGCATTTACTTTCGGATAAAGAATCTGTATTCCTTCAAAAAGGAAAACATCTTCTTTTTTGGGGATCAGGTACTCCCCTTTTGTCCTTTTTCCACTCGGAAAATCAAAATGCGGCAAATAGGTGTTTTTTCCTGCAAGCAGACGGTCGGTTTGTTCCGCCAAAAGCTCGATATCGATCGTATCCTCCGAATCGTAATCAATTTCGATATTGGGATCGTCATCAGCTCTCTTTTGCAGATAGTCCTTGTCGAAGTAAAAATCGTCAATGGAGACAACGTGCACCCGAAAGCCTTGTGCCTCAAGATACTTTGTGATTTTTCTTGCCGCGGTCGTCTTCCCGGAACAGGTAGGACCTGTCAAACCAAAGATCCGCATTTCGGGAGTGCTTTCTATGCATTTGATTGCGTTCTCAATTTTTTCGTCCAGGCGAAAATCGCAGTATTCTACGTAACGCCGCAGTATTTTTTCATCATCAAAAAGATTCATCGTCTCATAGTTCATATAAAACATTCTCCTTTCCGACACAAAATACAAAAAAACGATTATTTTTCGAGCAATCCGTGCTTCAAATAGAACTCCTCCATTGCGTTGATTTTTTCATACGTGCTGTCATCCCGCAAATATTCGTAAGGATATTTGGGATAAAACAATCTCTCAATCACGGGCTTCCCGCCGCTCGTCGGACGGTAATCCACCATCTTGGAAACCGCTCCCGCGCCCAAAGCGAAAATCGAATGAACCTCTTCCATCATATAAACGTTGTAACGTCCTTCTGCCCCCTCGAGAGAGAATCCGACGTTTTCAAAATTTCCGACGGTATTCTTTTGACGGTACATGTAATACGGTAAATATCCTTCTTGCTGTGTCTTTAATTGAGAATAGTCTACACACTTCCCCGCATCTCCGCCACGCAAAGAATAAACGCCGTTTCCCTGACGTAAAATCTCTGCCGCCTTTTTGATGCAAAATGTGTGCACGGTAATATTTTCGGGGCGCAAGGAAAGGATGCGATCAAAGGTTGCTGAAAAGGTTTTGAAGGTATCCCCCGGAAGACCGATGATCAGATCCGTATTGATATTGGAAATTCCGGACTCCCGCGCTATGGCATATGCGCGCAAGAAGTCTTCCGCCGTATGGTATCTTCCGATGCTTTGCAGCACCGCATCACACAGGGATTGAGGGTTAACACAAACTCTTGTAACTCCGTATTCCTTGGCAACTGACATTTTTTCAGCGGTGATGGTGTCAGGACGCCCCGCTTCAAGAGTGTATTCTTCAAGAGCACTCACGTCGGTTAGCTCTGAAATTTTAGAAAGAAGAAATCTCAATTGGTCCGCCGTCAGAATCGTGGGGGTTCCCCCTCCGATATATACGGTTTTGATACGGAGCTGCATTTCGCGGATCTTCGCAAAAGTGATTTCGAGATCCCTCGCAAGATGTAAAAGATACTCAGGAATCAAATCCAGAAGTTTTGACGAGGTGTATGACACAAATGAACAATAAGAGCAACGGGTTGGACAGAACGGAATAGAAATGTAAACACTGCAATCGCGAGGAGAAGGCTCTCCTATCAGCTTTTGCTCATTGAGGGCAACGTCCGTTGCTAAAGCAGCCTTTTTGGGAATCACAAAATATTCGGAATTCAGAATTCGTTTTACACGTGTCTTACTCACACCTGCCTGCAAAAGCTCCGTTGCCACCTTTGAGGGACGAACGCCTGTGAGCATTCCCCAGGACGGACGGTAACCGAGCAATTCCCCGCAAGCTGCGATCACGGCCGCCCCGCAGGCGATTTTAGCCGTTTTTGCCACATCGGTGTCCGAATTGTAAGCGTAGAATTTATCTGCCACTGCCGTTTTTCCGTCGGCACAAACACGAACGTACACATCCACTCCATCCGCTTGTTCAGTCAGGCGCAGATAAAGCTCCGGAGCATCGGTTTTTTCTTGCTCTGAAGATCCGAATTTTGCACCCGGGAAAAAGATCATACACAGTGTTTGGACATAGTATGCGTTAATGTTTCCTTCTAATATCAGCTTCATAAAGACTTCCTTAATTCTTCTTTTTTAAAACGTTGCTGTCCATGCAGATTGTTACAGGCCCGTCATTTATAAGCGAAACCTTCATGTCGGCACCGAAAATTCCACTTTCCACGCGCTTCAATTCTTTGGAAAGAAGTGTCTTGAAATACTCATAAAGGCGGTTCGCTTCTTCCGGCTTTGCCGATTCCAGAAAATCGGGACGGTTGCCATGTTTGTAGTTCGCAAGCAGCGTGAATTGAGAAATCACCAATGCTTCGCCATCGATATCCCGAATCGACAGATTCATTTTTTCATTTTCGTCACGAAAGATGCGCAATGCGGCAATTTTCTTACACAGTAATTCCGCATCCGACTCGGTGTCTCCCGCAGCGACTCCCAGTAAGATCAAATAACCCTTTTCACAGCTTCCGACAACGTTACCGTCAACGGCAACCGAAGCAGATGAAACTCGTTGTATTACAGCTTTCATAATAACTACATCCCTTTCTTATGAAAAACCACGCAAAATATTGTCAACGCCGCGAAGAGAGCGCAATCTCGAAACAATGAAATTACAATGATCTATATTTTTGCATCCGATCTTCAAATTTACAATAGAAGATTCTTCGGCTCTTGACGTGACGTTGAGTTGAAGAATGGACACACGCATATCCGCAAGCGCTGTGGTAATATCCGCGAGCATTCCGATGCGATCGCTGACGTAGATCTGGAGAAGTGCCTCGTAAATACTTTCGCTGTTACCGCTTGCCACAGCACCTTCCCAGTGTGCATTCTTCCACCGCTCTTCGTTTTCGGGGTTCTTTTTGCTTTGAGCAACGTTGGGACAATCCGTTTTGTGAATAGAGATTCCAAAGCCCTTCGTTACAAATCCGATGACCGGATCTCCCGGCAAGGGATTACAGCATTTTGCAAACTTCACCATGCAGCCGCTCTCACCGTCAACAACGATGCCGCTATCGGATTTGATGTTTTTGGGCTTGGAAACAACTTGAATTTTAACGGGAGGAGCAACCGGCTCTTCCTCGACCTTGATCACTCGCTCGCATTCTTCCTGAATTCGCTTTGAGAACTTTGCAATGCTGACACCGCCGTATCCGATGGCATTATAAAAATCATCCGGTGCGTTGAAGCCGAAATGCTCGCTGATAGCGGAAACGATCTCTTCCCGTTGTGATTCCGTACAGCTCTTGCGATGTCGTTTGATTTCCGTATCGACGGCAGCCTTTCCGACGATGATATTGTCGGCGCGTTTTTCTTTTTTGAACCAAGCTCGGATTTTGGATTTTGCCGCACTTGTTTTAACAATATTCAGCCAGTTTCTGCTTGGGCCCTTGGAGGAGGACGAGGTGATGATTTCGACAATCTCTCCGCTTTTCAGCTCGCGGTCGATCGGAACAATCATACCGTTGATCTTACCGCCGATCATACGTTCCCCGACCTTGGAATGCACCGCATACGCAAAGTCTATGACGTTGGCACCGTGCGGAAGCGTGAAAACGTCACCTTTCGGTGAAAAGACAAAGACCTCATCATGGAAGATGTCTGTTTTCAACGCATCCATAAATTCGTCGGGATCTCTTTGTTCGTCTTCGGTTTCGATCAGACGTGCAACCCATTCAAGCCTCTTATCAATCTCTTCCTTGGAGGAGGCACCCGATTTATACTTCCAGTGTGCTGCGATACCGTATTCCGCAATATGATGCATATCCCAGGTTCGGATTTGCACTTCAAACGGGATTCCGTCACGGCCAATAACGGTGGTATGAAGTGAACGGTACATATTGGGCTTCGGTGTGGAAATATAATCCTTGAAGCGCCCGGGAATGGAGTTGTACATTTCGTGAATCAATCCAAGCGCGGTATAGCATTCAAGCTCGGTATCAACAATGATGCGCAACGCATAAAAATCGTAAATTTGGTCAAACGATTTGTTTTGATTGTACATCTTCTTATAAATCGAATATACCGATTTGATCCTTCCCTCAAGCGTGAAATGAATCGCGTTTTCGGACATTCTCTCGCCGACCTCGGCCTTGATTTTATCCATGAAATTCTCATTTTCACCGTATTTTTCATCGATATGGTGAAGAACCTCGTTATGTCCGATCGGATCAAGAAATTGAAGGCTGGTATTTTCAAGCTCCAGCTTGATACGCTGCATACCGAGACGGTGTGCAAGAGGTGCATAAACGTGCATTGTTTCCAGTGCTGTCAAACGGCGCTTCGGATCGGGCTTTGCGGAAAGTGTGCGCATGTTATGGAGACGGTCACAAAGCTTGATAAAGATTACTCGGATATCACGTGACATTGCGAGTAACATTTTACGAAGCGTTTCAATATGCGCTTCTTCTTTGTCCTCGACGTGCAACGTAATAATTTTGGTCAACCCATCAACAAGAAGCGCCACGTCTGCACCGAACTTCTTTTCAATGTCCTTCAGACTTGTTTTTTCCGCACAGTCCTCTACCGTATCGTGAAGAAGTGCCGCGCAAATGGAATCAGTATCAAGCTCCAGACCGGCAACAATTTCCGCAACTGCGATTGGGTGAGAAATATATGCCTCCCCACTGGCGCGAAATTGTCCGCAGTGCAATTCCTTGGCATATTCAAATGCTGTTTTGATCTTCTCAAGATCATATTTCTTTTCCGTAGCTGTCAGTATTTCAAGCAGATGGGATATGTCGGTATGTACTGCAGTGTCCATTCAAAAAATGCCCTTGCCTTTCTTGGTTTGTTTTATGGTGTTTACTCATTTTTTTCAAGCTGTGAGCGCAATTTTTTCAAAATAGAAGATTTTTCAATGCTTGTTTTAGTGGGATTGAAATAAAAATCAAATATAAAACAATCCTCCATCGGCTCTGTTACTTCACAGATCTGAAGCTCTTGCATAATACGGAGAATCATTTCAAGCTTAATGTATCCGAGGTTTGCTTTTTTGATCGCCGCCAGCCCCATAAGACGTCTCATTGGGAAATAGGAATGTCCCATTTGATATTCGTGACGCAAGGTCGTATAAACCACTGCTATGTCTTCTCTCGCCGGAATGACGTCCTCGTCTTCTGTAAATGACGCACCGTTTTTGATATCACAGTATCTTTTTCTCAACTCAGAAAAACGATTCGCAAACGTGGTGGAAAGTCGAACGTCCTGCACAAGCATCTGCAGTGTCGTAACGTTTTGGAACACATTGACGTTCAATTGAAAAAGAACGTCGATGCGATCAAAAAGTTCAAGCGGAAGCTCTGCTTGAGACATTCCAAACCAAACGGCCGTCATCGTCTGATTGTCTTTTTCCAATATCATTTTCGTGTGTTTTCCGTCACCCAATGGGATGATTTTTTGGAGAATCACATCGGAAATCATAAACGTGGGAGTCGGATTGGACGTACCGAATGGTTCCATTCGCTCAATTTCTCCTGCGAGAGAAAGCGTCAGATCCTCCATTTCAAGTACGCAATCCACGTCTCTGTATACACATCCGCCTCCGTCGGCAATGCGCTCGCGCGCGTATTCATTGATCTTTCGACGGAATGCTTCAATATTGCGACGTCTGATCGTAAGCCCAGCGGCAAGCTCGTGACCGCCAAAGCGATCAAGAAGCTCCTCCGAATCAGAAAGTGCTTCTACGAGGTTTAATCCCTTGATGCTCCTTCCGGAGCCTTTTCCCGTATCCATATCGGGGGAGTATCCTCGTTCGGTTCCGTCAAAAGAAATTAAAATAGAAGGAACACCGTATTTTTCGGTAATTCTTGAGGAAACAATTCCGATGATTCCCTGTTGCCACGTATCATCATCTATGACAATCACATAATCTTTTTTAGGATCAAAGGAAGCATCAATTTTACGATAGGCTTGCTCTGCAATCCTGTTTTCCTCTGTCTGACGTGTCAGATTCAGGTCACAGAGCTCCTTGGCAAGTGCTCTTGCTTTTTCTCCGTCCTCGGAAAGCAAGAGTTCAACTGCAATTTCCGCAGTACTGACTCTTCCCGCGGCATTGATCCGCGGCGCAATCACAAACCCGATAAACGAAGAATTGATTTTTCTTTTCTTTGGAGGATATTTGGAATCACTCCCCCTTCCCTGTGTTGCAGCATCAATCAAAGCCAAGAGTCCCGGGCGGTTGGTGATCTCCAGCATACGCAAGCCGAGAGTCACGATCAATCTGTTTTCATCGATCAAAGGCATCACATCGGCAATGGTTCCAATGGCTACCAGATCGGCATATTCGTGACATACGCGACGGACACCGTCAAGCTCGGGAGTGCCCGATTTGCGGCACAAATACATTTCGATGGCGCAAACAACCTTGAAAATGACTCCAACCCCTGCCAATTCCTTGAAGGGATAGGCATCATTCTCACGGTGCGGATTAATCACCGCGGAGGCATTCGGAAGCTCGGGACGGCACTCATGATGATCCGTTACAACCGTATCAATCCCTATTCTTTTTGCATAGTTGATTTCATCAATCGCCGTAATACCGGTGTCCACGGTGATCATCAGTGTCACTCCGCGTTTTTTCAAAATGTCGATCGCGTTTATGGAAAGTCCGTAGCCTTCCCCGGTTCTGCGAGGAATATAATACGTAACGTCAGCGCCCAAAGAGGTCAAATAAAGATGGAGAAGACTGACAGAGGTAACTCCGTCCACGTCGTAGTCACCGTAAATTGCGATTTTTTCTTTTTGCTCCAGAGCCAACATAATTCGCTCAACACCCTTTGTGATATCACTCAAAAGAAAAGGATCGTGAAACTGTGCCTCCTCCTGGTATAAAAAAGAATGTGCTTCCGCTGCGGTTTTGTAGCCTCTTACGTAAAGAAGCCTTGCCATGATTTCGGACAAGGAAAGCTCCCGCGCGATTGAAGAAACCGCGGCCTTTGCATTCGCGTCATCTGTTTGATATTGTATAATCCATTCTTTACATTTATTAAAATCCTTCATGAAACCCCATTTCGTATCCACCTCACGGCATTGCGTCCCAAAACCGCTTCGGTGTTTTTAATGATATATTCAATCCTTTTTCGCGGGTGAAAAACGTGCCATCAGGGCTTGTGCCGAACGAATTCCGTCGACTGCCGCACTTGTAATTCCGCCGGCATATCCGGCGCCCTCACCGGACGGATAGATCCGCGAATGAGCAATGGCGGTCAGCGTCTGTGAATCCCGCAAAATTCTCAACGGTGCAGAGGTGCGTGTTTCCGCGGCTGTCAACACAGCATCGCGCACGGTATATCCGCAAAGCTTCCGTTCAAAGGCCGCAAATCCCTTGCGCAGTGAGCTTGTTACAAAGGAGGGAAAAAGCGAATCGAACTCTGCAATTGTCACCCTGCCATTGCGGTAGGAAGGTAAGACTCGAGAAGGAGACGTTCCGCGTTTTTCGGACAAAAAGTCTCCCATTGTCATAATCGGCGCATAATAGTCGCCTCCGCCTGCCAAAAAGGCAGCACGTTCGATGCGTCTTTGGAATTCAATCGCTCCAAGTGCCAAGCTTCCGTCGATCGGTTCGAAATCGGAGGGCGATACGGAAACTGCAACCGCGGAATTGGCATTGGGAAGATTGCGCGCGTGATAGCTCATTCCGTTGACAACAAGGTGACCTTCCTCAGAAGCAGCGGCAACTACCTCTCCGCCCGGACACATACAAAAGGTATATACCCCTCTTGTGCCTGTCGTATCGGAAAGAGCGTATTCGGCAGGGCCAAGATTTCGATGCCCCGCGAAACGTCCGTATAGGGCTTGATCAATGTCTTTTTGGAGATGCTCTACACGCACCCCTACGGAAATCGGTTTCGCTTCAATGGTGAAATTGTTTCTGATGAGATAGTCGTAAGTATCTCTTGCGCTGTGCCCAAGCGCCATGATCACAGCACCTGCATGAAAATCTCCCTTGGTGGTATGCACACACAGGGAATTGTCTGCGCACTCGGTCAACGCGGTCATTCGGCAATGATAATGCACCTGTCCACCCAAATTTTCAATTTCGGAAAGCATTCCCGAAACGACCTCGCGTAAAACGTCCGTACCGACGTGAGGCTTTGCTTTGTACAAAATTTCCTTAGGGGCACCGAAGCGAACAAAGGATTGCAGCACAAAGCTGCATCTTGAATCGCTGATTCGGGTAATGAGCTTTCCGTCTGAAAAGGTTCCCGCACCTCCGGCTCCAAACTGAATATTCGATTCCGTATTTAATTTTCCGGTCTCCCGAAAATTCTCCACATCCTTGACACGCTCGGAGACCGAAGCTCCGCGATCGATCAGAATCGGTGCATATCCGTTACGGGCAAGCAAAAGCGCAGCAAAAAGCCCGGCCGGCCCCATTCCAACGACCAGTGGCGGTGCTTCGAGTACTTGTGTCCCCTTTTCAAGAGAAAGCACTTCTTCCTTCAAGGACTTCCACCCAAAAGTTTCTATCCGTTCCTTGGAAAGTGATGCAAGTGATGCACCTTCCGCCAGAACCGTACATTCAAAGCGAATATCCTCGCGACGGCGAGCATCGATTGATTTTTTATAAAGCCGAAAATGAAGCGTCGAGGTTGAAATCCCCGCCCGCTTCATTTTTTCTTCCGCTTTTTTCAGAATAATGTCCTCATCGGAATCCACGCCGACGCGAATTCCGCTTATTAATACTCCGGTATTGCTCATACAACAGTTTCTTCCGCGACCTCTTCCTCAGAGGATGAATCTTGTTCTTCGGAGAAATCGTTCAGATTTACAATCGCTAACCAGATCACAAGTGCTAAAAGGAGGCACAAAAATCGTGCAGGAAGATGCAAGGCGGATACGCGCTTTTTGCCGGATTCTTTCTGCAAAAGAACACGTCCTACGGCGTTTTTCTTCATTTTAACACTCCTTTCTATTTCTCACACGGTTTGAAAACAACGTTTAAAGATCTTCGTCTTCTGCGGTATCGAAAATGTTCATTTGAGAGGCAAACTCATCCTCGGCATCCTCAGCCTTGGGATCACTCTTAAGACGGAAGGAAGAAAAATCCTGTTCGTCATAGTATTTTTTTAATTTCGGAACTCCGTCAAAGGGATCAACGTGAACACCGCGCTTCACTCTCAAATACAGACGTCCTGCAAGATACGTCATCAAAATATCTCTTAACCCTTCACGGTCGACACCGCGCAAAAGCTTTCCATCTTGGGCAACGGAAACCATTCCTGTTTCCTCTGAGACGATAAGAGCCAATGCGTCACTGACCTCCGTGACACCGACTGCGGCGCGGTGACGAGTTCCCATGCTTCCGAAATCCAAAGTTCCCTTTGTGGAAGGAAGCACACAGCTTGCAGTCCAAATCCGCATGTTCCGTATGATCAAAGCACCGTCGTGCAACGGGGCTTTATCGTAGAAAATGTTTTGAAGCAAGTGGGATGTCACGCGTGCATCCACAATTTTTCCGCTGTGCATATGATCTCCGAGCTTTGTAAGTCCCTCAAAGATAATCAAAGCACCTGTTTTGCTTTCGGACATATGAAAAACCGCGTCCACTACCTCGTCGGAAACGGATTTTGCAAGCCAATAATGCTTTCTGGGTAAGGTATCGCTTCCGGGATTTAACAAGGTAACGTTTCCTATATTTTCCAGAGCATCGCGGATTTCGGGTTGAAAGATAACGATCACGCAGAAAAAAGCAGCTCCCGCAAACAAACTTACGATATAGCTGAATGCATCCAGCTTCAAGAATCTGAGCGCGATCGAAATCAAAACGACAAATACAAGTCCGATCAAAACTCTTGCGGCACGGCGATTACGAACAAAGCGATACACCTGATAAAGGATAAAGGCAAGAACCAGGATATCCAATGCATCGCGCCAATTCATATGAAGAATGGGATCGGCAATATAACGCATAAACCATGCACTGATCGTCTCCCATAAAATCATAAGCCGTTTCCTCCGAAAACCATATTTTCGTACGAATATATACCTAAACATATTATATCATAATCATCATAAAAATCCAATAGCTTTTAGAAAAAAATATTTGGAAAATATATATTTTTTGACAGAAAATTCCCCGTGAACAAAAGAAAAAAACACATCAACCGCATTTTGATTTTTCGATGACGTGTTTTTTCTTTTTTGAGATTTAATAAAAGGTTGCCAGCTCCTGGGCGGGAGGCACGGCGAATTCGGTATGTGTCACGTAAAATACGGGCCCCACACCTTGGTACAGCTTATGCTTTTCAAGACGGATTTTCCCTGTCAAGGTCGCCCAATCGCGCGTTTTTAATGAGGTTTTTTCATTGAATATACATACTAAGGGATTGAATGCAATATCATCAGCGCAGCAAGTCATCACGTGACGCCCCGCCAAGGCGCTTTTATCGCCAAGAGAAGCATCTCTTGCAATCAGCCCTTTAAACCGAACGGTTTTGTCGTGATACTTTTCCATTTCCTCGGAAAGATCGCGGTAAAAAAGAGCATAATCCTCATCCTTGATATCTACCACAGCGGCATTCAGATCAAAAGGCAACGGATCCTCGATTTCATCATACTCGACGTGACCGTCCGGATAATCGTAAGTAATGGCGGCGCGTCTGCTGATGCCTCGTACAACCTTGTGGATCTCTTCTTTGTCGATTGCTTCCGGGGTTCGGTTCAACACCACCATCTCCGCGTTGAGAAGCTTGTCTACCATCAACTGCCGCATGTTGGCATTGTAGGCAAGAAACGTGTTTGCATCCGCGAACATCATTTCCTGATAGATTGCCCAATGATCCGGCAGATTCCGGTAGAGCGTATTGAGCATCCACATGCCGTTATATTCGATGATGACACGGTCAAGCTTATATTTTTTGCCAAGAGCGGTTAATTTTTCTCGTGTCAAATCTTCTTCGTTGTCAATTGTCTCGAGATACACGTTTTTTCCGAAAAACGCGGAAAAATCAAATTCGTCAATTCCCTCTTCACATTGAATCAAGAGTGTCTTTTCTCCGGAATTGAATTTTTGATCCTCCATGGATTCTTGAATGATATGCGTTTTTCCACCTTCAAGGAATCCCGTAAACAGATATACCGGAATTTTTGCAGCCATTGTTTCTGTATCCTTCCTTACTTCAAATCAACGCCGAACAATTCGGAAAGCGCGCACCTGTCAAGCTTTGATCCGATCACACAAAGTCTTCCCGTGATTGCTGCAGAACCAATACGAACGTCACCTTCCCCGGGAACGTAATCGAAATGCAACCAAGAGCCGCACTTGCATTCGACAATTCCCTTTGCGCGAAGCACAAAGCCATATTTTTCATCAGTGAGAGTATTAAGAATCTTTGCGAGCTCATCCTTTTCGAATTTCTTCGCAGTTTCAGCTCCGAAGCTTACAAAGACCTCGTCTGCATGATGGTGATGGTGATGGTGGGATTTTTGCTCATCATGGTGATGATGGCATTCGCATTCCTCATCCCCGTGATGGTGGTGATGCTCATGATGGTGACAATCACAATCGGGATCGTCACATTCTTCCTCGTGGTGATGATGGTGATGATGGTTGTGAGCTTCATGCTCTTCCTCTTCATGCTCATCCTCGTGATGATGGTGATGATGGTGATGATGGTGATGATGGCAATCACATTCTTCATCATGATCATGCGTATGATGGTGATGATGACAATCACAATCGGGATCGTTGCATTCTTCCTCGTGAAGATCGGCAGCCAGTCTTGCAAGCTCTTCCTCGATGGTATCGCGGCATTCCATTGCGGCAAGAAGCTGCGCGCCATCCAAGGAATCCCAAGGAGTGGTTACGATCACAGCCGTCGGGTTCTTTTCACGCAGAAGCGTTACGGCTTCTTCGATTTTTTCATCGGATACACTCTGAGTGTGCGAAAGAACAATGCATCCGGCGTTCGAAATCTGGTCATTGAAGAATTCACCGAAATTCTTCATATACATTTTGCATTTTTTAACGTCTGCCACCGTTGTAAAACCGTTCAAAAGCACCTCGTTTGAACCAAGGTTTTGAACCGCGCGAATAATATCGGAGAGCTTTCCGACACCTGACGGCTCGATCAGAATACGGTCGGGATGATATTCGTCAAGGACCTTTTGAAGCGCCTTTCCGAAGTCTCCAACCAACGAGCAGCAGATACAGCCGCTGTTCATTTCGGTGACCTCGATGCCTGCATCTTGCATAAATCCACCGTCGATGCCGATTTCGCCAAACTCATTTTCGATCAAAACAAGCTTTTCTCCCGCATATACTTCTTTCAAAAGCTTCTTGATGAGAGTGGTCTTTCCTGCCCCTAAAAAACCGGAAAAAATATCAATTTTAGTCATTTAAATCAACCTTCTTTACTATTGAAATATCTTCTTTATTATACAACCTTTTTCATCGAATGTCAACCGATGTATTGATTTTTTGCAAAAGATTCGCCAATAATATTGATATCTTTCATTTTTTTAAAAAATATTGACAAAGCGTTTTAAGCGTGATATAATATACACATGCAAGAGGGAGTAGCTAAATGTTCGCATTTCCGCTTCGCCGTCATCCCGGCTCTTGGCCCGGTGATTCGGATCCATGGATAGCAAGACTTTTGCGGTGTAATGCCGCAGAAGTCTCTTTTTTTATGCATCCTATAAAAATATATTTCAAAAAGAAAAAATGAAGCATTATCTGACCGATGCAAAAGAGGTAATCAAGACCGTTGACAGCACTTGGGACGGCTTGAGTTCATCCGAAGCAACCACCCGATTGACTAAGAACGGCAAAAACAAGCTGGTAGAGTCAAAAAAAGAATCCATGCTCCACCGTTTTTTCAAGCAACTGTGTGAACCGATGACCATCATTCTCCTGGTTGCGGCTGCAATTTCAGCGGGTGTAGAAATTTATAACGGTTTGCAGCACGGATTTGAGTTCCCTGCCGACGTAGTCATTATTCTCGCTGTTGTTCTCATCAATGCGATCCTCGGGGTTCTCCAGGAAAGCAAGGCGGAAAAAGCAATTGAAGCCCTACAAGAAATGTCAAAGGCACAAAGTAAGGTGATTCGCGACGGAAAGCAGATTTTGATTCCGAGTGAGGATCTTGTTATTGGTGACATTATTGTCCTGGAGGCCGGAGATTCCGTTCCTGCGGATGCACGCATTATAGAGTGTGCCTCAATGAAAATCGAAGAGGCTGCATTGACGGGAGAATCCGTTCCCGTGGATAAAAAGGAAGAGGCATTGAGTGCAACCTCAGAAGGAGACGTTGCTCTCGGTGACCGTAGAAACATGGTTTTTATGGGATCTACCGTGGTCTATGGACGCGGTAAGGCTGTGGTGACAGCCACGGGCATGGATACCGAAATGGGTAAAATTGCGGATGCTCTTGCACAAGCGGAAGAAGGAAAAACACCTCTTCAGATCAAGCTTGCAGGACTTTCCAAGATATTGACATACCTGGTGATCGGGATTTGCGCCATTATTTTCGGTGTACAGCTTTTGAGAGACGGTATCGGATTTGAACCGATTCTCAGTTCCTTTATGATTGCAATTTCTCTTGCGGTTGCCGCGATTCCCGAAGGACTTGCAACCGTCGTCACAATCGTCTTGTCCATCGGTGTTACCAATATGTCCAAACGAAATGCAATCATACGTAAGCTCACAGCCGTTGAAACACTGGGCTGCACACAAATTATCTGCTCCGACAAAACAGGCACACTCACACAAAACAAAATGACTGTGGTTGAGCATTACGCTGACGATGAATCGTTGTTGGCAAACGCGATGTCTCTTTGCTCTGATGCGGAGTTTGATACGGAAAGCGGCACGGCAATCGGCGAACCCACGGAATGTGCGCTTGTGAATTATGCGGAACAGTTAGGACTTTCCAAACAAGCAGAGAAAGCAAAACTGGTAAGAATTGGTGAAGTCCCCTTCGATTCGGGAAGAAAGATGATGTCCACGATTCACGAGAACGCGGACGGCTCTCTCATTCAATTCACCAAAGGTGCTCCCGACGAGCTTTTGAAGCGATGCACCACCGCTCTTATGGACGGACACATAGTGGAGCTCACCGAGGAAATCCGTGCAACGATTCTTCATATGAATAAGAGCATGGCAGATCGCGCACTGCGTGTTCTTGCAGCCGCCAAAAAAGATCTTCCCGAAAAACCCGCGGTATATGATTCCGAAAGCCTTGAATGCGATTTGTGCTTTGTGGGACTTGTTGGCATGATCGATCCCGTGCGTCCCGAGGTAAAACCCGCGATCGACGAATGTCGCAGTGCGGGGATTCGCCCCATCATGATCACAGGTGACCACAAGGATACCGCCGTTGCGATTGCTCTGCAGCTCGGTATTATTACAGATGCCGCACAAGCGATTACAGGAGCTGAGCTTGACAAAATTTCCGATGAAGAATTCGAAATCGCCGTTGAAAAATATTCGGTTTACGCGCGTGTACAACCCGAACACAAAACAAGAATCGTCAACGCATGGAGAAAGAAAGGCAAAGTCACCGCTATGACCGGAGACGGCGTCAACGACGCCCCCTCGATCAAAAATGCCGATATCGGTGTGGGCATGGGAATTACAGGCACGGACGTCACAAAAAACGTAGCTGATATGATCCTTGCGGACGATAATTTTGCAACCATCGTTTCCGCAGTCGGTGAAGGAAGACGCATTTACGACAATATCCGTAAGGCAATTCAATTTCTTCTTGCCTCCAACCTATCAGAAGTACTCACAATCTTCTTTGCGACCCTCTTCGGATTCACCATTTTTGCGCCCGTTCATCTGCTCTGGATCAATCTTATTACAGACTGCTTCCCTGCTCTTGCTCTTGGTATGGAAAAGGGTGAAGCTGATATTATGAACCGCAAGCCCCGTGACAGCAAAGAAGGCATCTTCTCCGGTGGTCTTGGTGCAGCGGTCGCATACCAAGGAATTCTTGTTACCTTGATCACACTGGTATCTTATTTGATCGGTCGTTTTATCTTAGCTGACCTTCATCACGCCGAAGCAATTCTCAGCGGTACGTATTCCGCCGAAATGCTCGGCACGTCTATGGCGTTCCTAACTCTGTCTCTTTGCGAAATCTGCCATGCCTTCAATATGAGATCTCTCCGCGGTTCCATCTTTACAATGAAGGGACAGAATAAGTGGTTATGGGGAGCCGGCGCTCTCTCGCTTTTGCTCACCACCCTCGTAGTGGAGGTCGATTTCCTTGCAAATGCCTTCGGCTTGGCGCACCTTGATCTTATGGAATACGGAATTGCTTTCGGACTTGCCATTCTGATCATTCCGATTGTTGAGATTGTCAAGATCATTCATAGAGCAATTGATGCAAGAAAATTAAAGCAATGATACTGATGATAGAGTATCAAAGGCTCTCAAAAAGGGGCAGTCTCAAATCGACGATTAGAGACAGCCCCTCGCGCGGAAAAGGCCACTGGAGGCTTTTTTGCGCCGGGGGATTTGCGGTTTTCGCTTAAAAATACTATAAAATTTGATAGAA
>JAZSMX010000109.1:0-18468 GCA_045536125.1 Eubacteriales bacterium
ATCGACGTTGACCGCGACGGAAATCCCCTGACCTATATCGACGTGGTTTGCTCCGACGAGGACATCCCCGAAGAAATCGATCAAAAAATTTTGACAGAAAAAATGCTTCAATGTGTGGATCGCTTGCTTTCCGCAAGAGAAAGGCAAATTATTATGATGAGATACGGAATCGGAGGAAAGACGCCGCTGACACAGCGCGAAATCGCGCAGGTGCTCGGCATCTCACGCTCCTACGTATCGCGCATTGAAAAAAGCGCGCTTGCAACTCTCAAATCCGCATTGGAGTAAAAGAAAAAAGCTGTCGGCGCAAAGATGCATATCCGACAGCTTTTTTGATCAAATGCCGTTTTGTAAAAGCCAAACCGCAAGTGCGATCTGCCAGGCAAGTCCCAAAACGTTGACCGCCCAGAAATACCAATGCTTGGTTTTATGTCTGAAAAGATTCATTCCAAGAAGTGCTCCGACAGCACCGCCGAAAAATCCAACACCGAGAAGCACCGCTTCGGGAGTTCTCCAACGGTTCTTCTTCGCCTTTCTCTTATCGCTCCAGTAAAGAAAGATTGCAACAATGCTGACAAGAGCATATGCGCACAAAAGATACGGAAACATATACTGCACCCTCCTATGTTTTTTTATATTATAACAGATTGTTCAAAGAAAATCAACTCTATTTTGCAAATTAATGTTGATCATCAAAAAATATTTCTCTTGACAATTTCTTGCAAAAATAGTATACTATGCATATAGAAAATGACAAAAACGAAACCTGCGAAAATATTTTTGGAGGGGCTTTATGAATCACATTATTACCATCGGACGCGAATTCGGGAGCGGCGGCCGCGAGCTTGGAAAAAGGCTCTCCGAGCTTCTCGGATACGCTTATTATGACAAAGAAATCGTAGAGGAAATCTCCAAGCGAACCCAGCTGGCGGAAAGCTACGTACAGCAGATCGTTGAACAAAAGAATACGTTGTTCTTCCCTATTAACGTAGGACGCACGCTTCATCCCGCCGTTCATGCGTCTGCCACCGACAGCATGATGAAGCAATATGCGATTGTTTATTCAGAGCAAGCAAACGTACTCCGCGAAATGTCAGAAAAATCCGATTGCATCATTGTCGGCAGATGTGCTGACTATATTCTCAGAAACAGCAATCCCTTCCGCTTGTTTGTTTATGCGGATATTGAATCAAGAATGGAACGTTGCCGCTCAAAAGCGGATGAAAACGAACACTTGACCGACAAGCAGCTTCGCCGTGAAATTCTCCGCATCGATAAATGCCGCGCCAAATATTATGAGTATTACACAGGTCGCGTTTGGGGCGAGCGATCCAATTACGATCTGTGTATCAACACATCCCATATATCCGTTAAGGAATATGCGGAAATGCTCTCTTACATGATAAAAAAAGAACGTGTTTAATTAAAAGTATCATAAAAAAACGGACCGAGTCAGCCAAACGTACAAAAGAACGGTTTTACAAAAATACGGTATATTTCGCGTGAGATATACCGTATTCTCGTTTTTTACGATACAAAAATTCACCGCAATCGTACCATTCGTTAAGAACATGCAATTGCGGTGTTTTTTTGATATTGATTTTGGATTAGATACCACCCGCATAGCGACTGATAATTTCATCCTGTGTTTTGGTATCGCAGAGAACAAACTGCGTACTGTACCCGCCTACTCGCACGATCAGGTCGCCGTGCCGTTCGGGGTGGAGCTTTGCGTCTACCAAATCCTCAAGATTCGCTGTAGTAATTTGCGCCATTTGTCCGCCCGAATTCATGAACGTCTTGATGAGTGCGCCAATGTCGGAACGAAATTCCGGAGTGGAGAGCATCTTGGTGGTAAGAATCACGTTAAGAGTTGTACCTCCAACCCCTTTATGAAGCGGAAGCTTTGCCACCGAAGAAAGCATTGCGGTTACTCCACTGTGGTCAGCACCGGGACGAGGTCCCATAGAGTTCCCCAGCGGTTCCCCGCTGTGACGCCCGTCGGGAAGCGCGCCCGTGCTTGCTCCCAAACTGATCCCCGCAGTCAAAAGCGAACATGCTCCGGTATATACACCGCCGCGAATAGACTTATATTTTGCAATTTCATCCCAATACTGATTGAGCACACGCACCATCATTTGGTCAGCATCCTCATCATCATTTCCAAACTTAGGGGCATCATTGAGAAGCATCAGGCGTTCTTTCTCGTACCCATTAAAATCGTTCTCTAACGCATCAAAAAGAACCTGTTTGGAAATCTTCCCTTCTTCAAAAACCAATTTTTTGATAGCGGTAAGAGAATCCGCAGCAGCTGCGACGCCTGCCGTTTCAATCACACCGTGACCGTAAATCGGACCACCGTCATCGTGATTGCGGCCGGATTCAAGAACCCCATCCGTAAAGACCCCCTTGACAAGCTTGGAATGGTTGAAGCTACGAACCTGTTGCCCCTTGGAGCACAGAGCCGTATGAATTTGGGTGAAATATGCAAGCTGTGTGGAGAAAGAAGCAAAGACGTCTTCAAAAGAATCACATTCCAACAGACTTTTTGTCTTTGGCCCCAACTGATAATTCGGAGTATGTGTTGCTTTTCCGCCCCGCAATGCTACCTCAAGTGCTTTTGCTACATTGAAGCCTCCATCCTCGCATCCTGTATTGCTTTTGCCGGGGACTTCAATCTCTTGACATCCAAGGGTAGCGTAATCACGTGCATCCTGAATAGGGATCCCGATTCTTTGCAATGCGGGAATGACGGCTTTGTCGCTGATGATCGCAGGATCCGACATCCCCTCCGACCAAATCTTAATAATCAAGGCAAGCAACCGCGAGTCAATGTCCTCCCTGATACGAACTGCCATACGCGGATGTGTATCGTGGATATTTCTAAGCACTTGCAAAAAGAGGAAGGAAAGGTCATTGGTCGCATCACTGCCATCGATTGGGTTACATCCGCTGACCGTCACGTTGTGCGCGCCATTTTCCCAAATTTTAAACATCAAAGAAGCAATAGAATCCTCAACCGAAATGACGTCACCGTATTTGCAAGAATACTGATAGTACGGCAAAAAGAATTGGTCCACCCTCCCAAGGCAGTCCACCCAATCCCACAAAGAAAGTATCCACGCCAACTGTACCGCCTGATACAATGTCACCGGTTTTTTATGCGCTACATAGGCACAATTCTCGGCAATTTCCAAATAATACTGTTTTTGGGTCGGGTTTGTTTCTTTCAAATACAGTTCGTTTGCACGGTTGGCATATTGCTGTAAAAAAGAGGACATCCCGCGAACGATGATACGATTTGCTTCATAAAAATCCACCGCATCTCGATTGGTTTTGTTTTTTTCAGCCCAAAAATCAATCACATTGAGCATTTCGTCTAGCCCGTGGCTTAAAAGAGTGGTGTAGTTGGGAATGGTGTGCCCTTGGTAGCTGCCCGCCCAAAACATATTTTCACGGCAAAGTGCTTCATATTTCTCCGCACCAAGCTGTTCCCTGCCATACCGGTGCATATACTCAAGGTTGCTGGGTTCCCACCGCGGACGCAATCGTTCAATTCTTGCGGTTTCTTCTGCCGAATACCCATTTTCTTGCTTCTTTTCGGTTCCGTTGTAGGTAATCCCCCAACTAAAATGCTCAAGAAGCGGATACTCAGGTCGGGTAATCCCTACGATCGCCTCATTGGGAAAAATCATAACGGGGGTGGTTAGCCACGAATGTACAATGGCATTGGCAAGGCAAATAACGTATGGCGCCTCTCCCATCTCTTCAAACACATCCGCAAAAGGATTTTTTCCCTCCATAGGAGCCGGAGAGGTTTTGGTAAACTCTCTGAAGTTACGATTGTAAAGCCTTGTTAAAACATTTTGATGGACAAGCTCCAATCTGTCAGAGAACGGGAGTTTTTCTTCAATCATAGAGTATTTCATGTCTATTTCCTCCTCTTCTGCTTTTTATACAATTTTTGTTTTTTTATCCGAACTTCGCTCAATGGTAGAACGATACTTCTCCATATTCTCCGGATTCGGGACCTCTCCGTAGTAGTAGGAATCCATTCCAAGCTGTCCTGCCTTAGTAACCCCCATCCGATGATATGGCTCAAGGTGAACCTCGACGATATGGGAATATCGATTGGCAACCTCCGCGATTCCCTGTATATGGGAATCAAGGTCGTTCAATCCGGGGACAATCGGACACCGAAGAACAATCTCTTTTTCCATTTTATCAAGCAAGGACAGATTTTTTAAAATCGGCGCCTGAGGGACACCGCAAAGCGCCTCGTGCATCCGATCGCCTGTCGCTTTGTAATCAAAGAAAAATAAGTCGGTATACTCTGCAATTTGTGAAAGTAGCCTTTCTCCGCCGTATCCCGATGTTTCCACACAAGTATGAATTCCGTTTTCTTTGGCAAGCTTTAGAATTTCCAAAGTGAATTCGCTTTGATACAACGGTTCACCTCCCGAAAGCGTAATACCACCGCCGCTTTCACGGTACATCGGTAAATCTTTTTTGACAAATTCTATTACCTCTTCCGCGCTCATCGTTTTCCCTATCACATTCAGTGCCTTTCCGTAACAAGCACGCGCGCAACTCTCACACTCTAAACAAGTATCATTCCTTTCAAACAGATGGATACCGTTTTGCAGAGTATGTAATTGCATTTTACAAGCCACCGCACAATCTCCGCATCCGATACAACGTTCGGTATTAAACATTACCTGCGGCTTTTTTAACCATCCCTCCGGATTGTGACACCACCGACACCTGAGGGGGCACCCCTTGAGAAATACGACTGTACGAATTCCCGGTCCATCGTACAAGGATGAACGCTGAGTGTTAAAAACAATTCCCTCCATAGCCACCTCAAATTAAATCATCGAATTGATAGATGCGACAAAATTACGGCTTGCATTTTCCGCAAGGATGATACCCTGCCGCTGTTGCTTCTTCCTTGGTTGTGAAATAGATACGGTTTTTTTCATACGGCAAGGAAGCACAGCTTTCATTGTGATAGGTTTTGGAATTGATATTTCCGATATAAGCATATTCGGTAACCGCAGAGGAATCGGATTCCGTTTTTTCGGATTCCGTAGGATTGGTCACGGCGTCACCGTTCTTTTTTACAGTGAACAAAAGTGTTTTTCCGTCCTCGCTTTTACAAACGATATCCCCTTGCAGATCGGTTCTGTAAAGGGTTACGTCGGCATCTCTGTAGCGCGAAAGAACCTCCTCATGCGGATGTCCGTAATCATTGTCCGTGCCGACACTGATCACACCGTAACGCGGTGCCACCGCTTTTAAAAAACGATAGGAGCTGGAGGTGGAGCTTCCGTGATGACCTACCTTTAAAACGGTAGAACGAAGGTCGATCCCCGCGTCGATCAGATCTGCTTCCGCGCTGCTCTCCATATCTCCCGTAAAGAGGAACGACAATTCGCCGTAGGTAATCCGCAAAACGATGGAGGTATCGTTTGTTTCGTCATACTCCTTCAAGGGTCCGATAATCTTCACGGTTGCATCACCGAGCGAAAAGCTCTCTCCCGGTGTGGGGACAGTCAACGATTTTCCTCTTGCTTCCACCTTCTTTACGAAGTTCTCAAAGGCACGGGTGGAATACTCCGTAACGGGAGAATAGACCTTTCCGACGGTCGCATATGACAAAGCTCCCGAAAGTCCGCCTACATGATCCTCATGCGCGTGAGTACAAACCACGTAATCAAGATGAGAAACACCGAGCTTTTGAAGATAGGAATAAACAAGATTACTGTCACCGACGTTGCCACCGTCGATCAGCATCGATTTTCCCGCGGAAAGAATCAAAGCGGAATCTGCTTGACCGACGTCAATAAAATGCACCTCAAAGGAAGAGTTGACGGGGACGCTCGGAGCTGATTGGGCGGGAGGCAATTGTGAATCTCCCGTTTCCAAGGGTACGTTTGGTATTTGATTCTCAACAAACGTACCGTTGGGGACTCCTGTGGTGGTGTGTTCCTTCGAAAAAGACTCATACGAATCCGGAGAAACGCAGCCAATAAGAGCAGACAAAAGCACTGCCAAGATCAAAACAGATGAAAACAGCCGAATTTTTTTCATAAAAACCTCCTCTTCCGATAATAGAAGAAACCGCCGAAACACAGTTGCGTATTTCTTCGGGTTCTTTGAGGATTATGAGCCGAATTCTACCAATTCAAGCCCCTCATTGTTTTCAAGAGTGTGTCCAATGTGCCACTCACTGTTAAAAAGAAGAAAATCATTTCCACGGAAATCCTGAACCCACTTCACATCAAAAAGATGAAGCTTTGACGGATCAGCGCCGTTCGCAATGCGACGGATATACTGATAGGATTGCGGGTACTGCTTATAGGTGACGCCGTATTCTGCCTTCATACGCGATTCAAGAACATCATACTGAAGCATGCCGACCACACCGACGTAAACGCGCTCCAATCCTCCGCCGGGCTCAATGAAGATCTGAATTGCACCCTCTTGTGCAATCTGATTCATTCCCTTTGCAAACTGCTTGCGTTTCATACTGTCGATCTGCTCAACCATAGCAAAGCATTCGGGGGCAAACGTAGGAATTCCTTCAAACTGAACCTTGTTGGATTTGTCGCAAACGGTATCACCGATGGAGAAAATACCGGGATCGAATACACCGATGATATCACCCGCATACGCTTCCTCGATGATCGAACGCTCCTGTGCCATCATTTGCTGTGGCTGTGAGAGCTTGAGCGACTTACAGCCTTGTACGTGAAAATACTCCTTGTCATGCTCAAACTTTCCCGACACAATCCGCATAAAAGCAATTCTGTCGCGATGCGCCTTGTTCATGTTTGCTTGAATTTTAAACACAAATGCGGAAAAGGTCTCTTCAAAGGGTGTCACTTCAACGTCGCCCGCTTTTCTGGAAAGAGGTGAGGTGGTCATCTTCAAAAAATGCTCAAGGAAGAACTCCACACCGAAATTATTGAGTGCCGAGCCGAAGAAGACGGGTGAAAGCTTTCCGCATCGGACTGCTTCCAGATCGAAATCAAAGCAAGCACCGTCAAGAAGCTCCACCTGCTCCACAAGCTCCTCCCGCGCATAAGAACCGATCAATTCGTCCATACGCGCAACGTCGGTGATATCACAATCGATCGAAGAAAGTCTGTCACGTCCGCGATGTGAATCGCCAAACGCCAGGATCTTATGTCCGTCGCGATCGTAGACGCCCTTGAAGCCGACACCGCAACCGATCGGCCAGTTCATAGGGTACGTACCGATGCCGAATTCCTTCTCCAATTCATCCAGCAGATCAAACGGATCTCTTGCTTCATGATCCAGCTTATTGATGAACGTAAAAATCGGGATATGGCGCATCGCACATACCTTGAACAGCTTTCTCGTCTGAGGTTCGATCCCCTTTGCGGCATCAATTACCATCACGGCACTGTCCGCTGCCATCAAGGTACGGTAGGTGTCCTCAGAGAAGTCCTGGTGACCGGGAGTGTCCAGAATATTGATGCAGTATCCTTCGTATTCAAACTGCATCACAGAGGATGTGATGGAAATCCCTCTCTTCTTCTCCATTTCCATCCAGTCGGAAACCGCATGGCGATCCGATGCCTTTCCCTTGACAGATCCCGCAGTCTGAATAGCACCGCCGTAAAGCAAAAATTTTTCGGTCAGCGTGGTTTTACCCGCATCGGGGTGCGAAATGATTGCAAAGGTTCTGCGACGGTTGATTTCTTGTTCCAAATGATTCATAAAATGCTGAAGCCCTTTCCTCGGCAACTTAAAATTCAAAATGCTTTAACTATCATAGTATACCATACATTAAAAAATAATGCAAGTGTTTTTTGACGCATCGACTTTTATTTTTATCAACTTTTGCAGGGATCGCAAAAAGAGCAGCCCGATCAAAATTCAAAATGATCAAGCTGTTCTTTTTGTTTATTTGATTTTGTATACCTTCTTTGCGTTTTCCGAAAGGATCATACGCCGCTCGTCCTCGGAGAGATTTAGCTTCATGAAGGTCTCAAGCTCGCTCTCGGGAGACCACATGGGGAAATCACTGCCGAACATCACGCGATCCGCACCGTAACGAGCAATCAGCCGTTCGCCCAATCCCAAATCGTTGTTCGCAAACGGGAACGTAGAGGAGCAATCGACAAAAAGATTCGGGAAATCCGTAAGCGTCTTGGATGCTTCCTCCCAAAGAGACCAGCCTCCGAAATGCGCACCAATCACAACAAGCCTTGGAAATGTCTTAAGCACGGGAAGTAAGCGATTGGGGTTAGAAAAATCATAGCGGTAATCCCCTGTGTGCATGAGAACCGCAAGCCCCGCCTCCTCGCAAAGCTCGTACACTCGCATCATACGGGGATCGTCAATGGCAAAGCCTTGAATATCGGGATGAATCTTGATTCCGTGAAGCCCCAAGGCTTTGATTTGCTCAATCACGGCATCCTGATCCTCACAATCGGGATGCGCTGCTCCAAGCCCCGTGAACCGTTCCGGTGCCGCCGCCACAGAAGCAGCAATAAACTCATTGATGCTTGAAACCTGCTTCGGTGTAGTAGCCACCGACTGGACAAGGAAGTGGTCGATCCCAATCCGCTCACCGATCGAAAGGAGCTCCGAGGCGACACCGCGACATGCCGCGCGGGTGCCGTAAAAGGCATCCGTTCCCGCGACGGCACGGTCTACGATCTTTTCCGGATAGATATGACAATGAGCATCAATGACAGTATATTTGTTTTCAATCATTTTGAATTCCTCAATTTTACTTTTTGAGTCCCAGTCTTTCCGCTGCATCCTCACGCATCTTGTATTTTAAGATCTTACCCGCAGCATTCATCGGGAAGCTGTCCACAAAGTCGATATATCTCGGCACCTTGTGGCGTGCCATGCTCGCAGCGACGAATTCCTTCATTTCCGCCTCGGTCATGGTTTCGCCGTCCTTTAAGATCACGCATGCCATGATTTCTTCCCCGTATTTTTCGTCCGGAACACCGATGACCTGTACGTCGCTTACCTTGGGACAGGTATAGATAAATTCTTCGATTTCCTTCGGGTAAATATTCTCACCGCCGCGAATGATCATATCCTTAAGACGCCCCGTAATGCGGTAATTGCCCTCGGGAGTACGGCAAGCAAGGTCACCCGTATGAAGCCAGCCGTCGGCATCGATTGTAGAGGCGGTTGCTTGCGGCATTTTATAATACCCTTTCATGATGTTGTAGCCTCTCGCCACAAACTCACCGTTGACACCGTCGGGACAATCCAAGCCGGTTTCGGGATCGATGATCTTACATTCCACGTTGGCGAAGGCGCTTCCGACAGTTTCCGTACGAACCTCCAGAGAATCGTAGTAGCTGCTCATGGTACATCCGGGAGATGCCTCCGTCTGTCCGTAAACGGAAACGATTTCCTTCATATTCATGACCTCGGTCGCCTTTTTCATCAGATCCGCGGGACAGTTCGATCCTGCCATAATCCCGATTCTCATATGAGAAAAATCGGTCTTTGCAAAATCCTCATGCTCCATCATCGCGATGAACATGGTAGGAACACCGTTAAAGGCGGTAATATGCTCGTTGTGAACGCAAGCCAGAGCCGGCTTCGGCGAGAAATAAGGCAGCGGCAGCATGGTCGTTCCATGTGTCATGGAGGCAGTCATGGAAAGCACCATTCCGAAGCAATGGAACATGGGAACCTGGATCATCATTCGGTCAGCCGTGGAAAGATCCATGTGGTCACCGATATACTTTCCGTTGTTGACAACGTTATAGTGAGTCAGCATAACCCCCTTGGGGAATCCTGTTGTTCCCGAGGTGTATTGCATATTACAAACGTCATCCTTGTTCACGGCAGCCGCCATGCGGTATACCTCGCTGAGAGGAACCTGCTCGGCACGCGCCAACGCATCATTCCAATCCATGCAGCCCTTCTGACGGAATCCCACGGTGATGACGTTGCGAAGGAACGGAAGTCTCTTGCTGTGAAGAGCCATTCCCGGCTTCAGATGCTCAAGCTCCGGGCAAAGCTCTGCAATGATCTTTCCGTAGTGAGTATCCTTAGAACCCTCGGTCAAAACCAGGGTGTGCGTATCCGACTGCTTCAAAAGATATTCTGCCTCATGGATCTTGTATGCCGTATTCACCGTCACCAAGACCGCACCGATCTTGACAGTTGCCCAGAAGGCAATATACCACTGAGGCACATTGGATGCCCACACCGCAACGTGAGAGCCTGCCTTGACGCCCAAAGCGATCAAGGAGCGAGCAAACTCATCGACATCGTCTCTGAATTCGCTGTAGGTTCTCGTATAATCAAGCGTCGTATATTTGAACGCATACTGATCGGGAAATTCCTCTACCATACGATCAAGCACCTGCGGAAAGGTTTCATCAATCAGAAGATCCTTCTTCCACACAAATTTTCCTGTGTGCGCTCTGTTGTAATAAAGTGTTTTTTCATTGCGGGAGGGATCGTTGAATTGGCGCATAAAGCCGATGAACTGGGAGAAGATGATCTCCATATCATCCAATTCCTCACACCACTTCGGATCCCAGACAAGAGACAAAAAACCATCGTAGTTGACAGAACGGAGCGCCAGCATCATCTCCTTGATCGGAAGCTCTCCTTCACCGATCAGACAATGCTCAACGCCCTCCTCCGTGCGCTTTGCATCGCAGATATGCACGTGACGGACGTATGCGCCGAGATTCTTAATCACACCTTCGGGGGTTTCACCACCGTCAAGATACGCGGCAGAGAAATTCCAAAGTGCTGCCAGATGATCGCTTGCAAATCTCTCCAGCATATCTCTGAGCTTTTCGGTTTTTGCGAAGAGTCCCGCTGTCTCCAAGAGCAAGGTTACGTTGATCTTTTCAGCCTCCGCCAACAATTCACCCACAACGGAAGCAACGTTCTCCGCAGCGCTTTCCTCGTTCTCGGAAGCGTTAGCACGAATACGGACAAAAGGAATCCGCAGATTGGAGGCAATCTCCATGCACTTGCGGATCTCCTCGCAACAAAGATCGCGCGCAGAAGCATCTATGGGATCGCAAATCGCATCGATACAAGAGATGCGGAGATTTTTCTCATACAGCTTTCGCATCGTAACCGCAGCGGCATAATCATGAAAAGCACCGTCGCGATCTGTGAAGAGACGGTTATGAATATTGTGGAGCTCAATACCGCCAAAACCGAGGCTTTGGGCAATCTCGCAAAAATCCTCAAAGGAGGAATCGTGCCATCCTTTTGTGGAGAATGAAAATTTCATATTGCCGCCTCCTCATAAACAATTTTATTGACAGCATTGATATAAGCGCGGATTGCCGCACCGATGATATCGGTAGAGATTCCGTTTCCGGAGTAAAGCTTCCCCTCGGAGCGAAGCTTGACAAGCGCAGAGCCCATCGCTTCCTTCCCCTCGGTCACCGACTGAATCTGGAAATCATCCAGCTCGTAGTGGTGTCCAATGATCTGCTCAATCGCTCTGAAAGCAGCATCGACAGGTCCGTCACCGATACAAACACCGATGCTTTGCTCGCCGTTCTTTTCCAGAGTGATTTGCGCGGAAGAAGAAATGATATTTCCGTTATTGATGACATAGCTGATCAAGGAATAGGTTGCGGGGACTTGCAAAGCGACGCTTGCGATGATTGCCTCAAGATCCTTTGCACCGACACGCTTCTTTGCCGCCACGCGCAAAAACTCTTCAAACACGCGCGTTTTATCTTCTTCGGAAAGATCGTATCCCAGCTTCATAATCGCATCAGCCACCGCTTCGCGGTCATCGTTTCCGTCAAGGAAAATACTCTCCTCTCCGCCATCCTTGATACCGACCACGCCCTTTTCGTTCTTGGCATTGGACACCACCCACAGAATCTGCTTAATGATTCTGTGAATTTCGGTATACTTAAGATTCGAAGAAAAATCATACGCAACACCGCAGTTTTTGATAAGTCCCGCAAACGTCTCAAGAGAGACGCCTTCCTCACCTACCGCGGAGGTAACGCCCGAAGCGCCTGCACGTACCGCGAGAATTGCGCAAGCGCATGCCATGCCGTTTCCGTTGGCACAGCAAACGTTGACGGGAACGGAGGAGTGAGCGCACACATCCTCGACAAACGCAGAAAAGTCATCGGGGAGCATTTCCGCAGCCTTATCGGAAACGGTGATTTCGGAAACGCCTGCGGCAATTGCCACATCGATTGCCTTATAAAGGAATTCGCGCTCGGCTCTTGTTGCATCGTCCGCAAAAAACTCAACCTCACGGCAATGCGCCTTTGCCATTTGAACCGTCTTTTCGATCCATGCAAGCATTTTATCGGGCTTCTTGTGACAAACGTATTCCATCCCGACGGGAGATACGGGAAGCGCGATCCGAATACGGGGAGCTGTGGCATTGGAAACTGCGGAGATGGCATTCTCCACGCTTTCCAAGCTGAGTCCCGCCGCTACGGAGATCACACTCTTTTTCACAAACGTAGAAATGGTACGGATCAGAAGCGTGTCGGTCCTTGCATTGGAAATTTCCGGCAATGCAATGACATCCACGTTCAGACGTTCCAATTGACGTGCGATTTCGATTTTTTCCTTGAAGCTGAAATTGCTTCCTTCTTTACAAAGTGTTGCATCTGTGATTTTGATTTGTTTCATTTCAAATCTCCTTTCTTTGCCTCGAGGAGTCACACAAAAAGTCCCCGAAGCGGAACATAATCCACCTCGGGGACGAATTTTAAAATTCGCGGTACCACCCCGGTTACCGATCAACTCGGTCACCTCACAAGACTCAAACAAGTCTTTTGCTCTGATAACGGTGCATGCCGTGACCGCTTACTTGAAAACCGTTCAGCGATCCTGCTCCGGAACGAGACTTCCTTTTCTTGCTCTGACAACTCACACCGACCGTTGCCTCTCTGTAAGGAGCGACCAAAAGAAATAATTCCCTCAACGCATTTCTAAAATATGGACATATTATATCACCGAAAGAAATAATTGTCAAGAACTTTTTTCAAAAAATATTTTTTATTTTTAAGAAAAGGATGCAGCGACAAGCAGAAGCATCAGCTTCACAGGAATTGCATTCGCGGATTCTCCGCAATAACAAAAGCGACTCCTCTTCTGTCAAGCATACGGGAGAGTCGCCTTCGTTTATTCAGTATTGATTACTTTTCAAGAGGATAAACCCAACCGAAGGAATCCTCGACGCGTCCCCACTGAATACCCGTCAGAGTATCGTAAAGATGCTGGGTGACTTCCCCGATCTTGCCCTCGTTGATGGTGTATTTTTCGCCCTTGTAGCAAAGCTCGCCGATCGGAGAAACAACAGCCGCAGTACCACAGCCCCATGCCTCCTCAAGCGTTCCGTTTGCAAGTGCTTCTGCCAATTCATCAATGGAAAGAAGTCGCTCGTTGACGTTGTATCCCTCTTTCTTGAGAACCTCAATACAGGATTTTCTCGTAATACCGGGAAGAATGGAGCCCGTCAGAGCGGGAGTTACAATCTCACCTGCGATCTTAAACATAACGTTCATCGCACCGACCTCTTCAATGTACTTGCGCTCAACACCGTCAAGCCAAAGCACCTGGGAGTATCCCTTGCGAGCCGCTCTTTCACCTGCACGGTTACTTGCTGCGTAGTTACCGCCGCATTTTGCGTAGCCCGTACCGCCTCGGACAGCGCGGACGTCCTCGTCCTCGATCATGATCTTGACGGGATTGATGCCTTCCTTGTAGTAGCTTCCGACGGGAGACGCGATGATCACAAAGGTTGCATTGTGAACTGCGTGAACACCCAGAGTCTCATCGTTTCCGTACATAAAGGGACGGAGATAGAGAGACGTACCGGGAGCGGAGGGCGTCCAATCCTCTTCCAGCTTGACAAGCGTCAGCAAAGCCTCAAGCATATCCTCCTCGGGAATCTGAGGCAGGCACATACGCTCTGCGGAATTATTCATACGACGGATATTCTCCATGGGACGGAAGAGCTGAATCTTTCCGTCTGCACGGCGATATGCCTTCATACCCTCAAAAATTTCAGAGCCGTAGTGAAGGACGGTAGAAGCGGGATGGAGAGTGATCGGGCCGAACGGAACGATGCGGGCATCATACCAACCCTTTTCTGCGGAATAATCCATGACGAACATATGGTCGGTAAAATACTGACCGAAACCGAGAATGCTGCTCTCAGGCTTTACCTTGGGAGCATTCGTTTTTGTAATTGAAATATTCATTGCTTTTCCCTTTCTGTCAGACAACGATCAAGCTTCCGCTCCGATACGCATTGCCTTGACGTTGATTTCCATCATATCTGCATGCTTTGCGGAAATCACCTTTTTGAGTGCCGCGTGGATGCTTTCTTCATTAAAATCGCCAAGCTCCGAAAGAAGCTTTCCTACAATGATCATATTCGCAAGCGTCGGCATTCCGTTTTCACTTGCAAGACGGGTTGCGGGAAGATAGCAAACCTTTACGTCATCACGCATCACCTTTCTTTCGATCAGTGTGGAATCCGCAATAATCAAGCCGCCGGGTACGACCGTGGATTCAAACTTATCCAAGGAAGGCAGATTCATCGCAACAAGGATATCGGGAGAAGAAACAATGGGAGAACCGACGGGTTCATCGCTGACAATGACGCTGCAGCTTGCAGTACCGCCACGCATTTCGGGACCGTAGGAAGGAAGCCAGCTGACCTGCTTTTCATCAATCAGACCTTTGTAAGCAATGAATTTGCCTGCAAACAGAATTCCCTGTCCTCCAAAGCCTGAAAACAACATCTGCTTTGTGCTCATTTCGTCTCCTCCTTTGCGCTTCTGTCCTTATATACGCCCAGAGGGTAGTAAGGAATCATCTTTTCGTCGATCCACTGCAAAGCCTTTTCAGGAGTCATACCCCAGTTGGTAGGACAGGAGGAAAGAACTTCCACAAGAGAAAATCCCTTGCCGTCAAGCTGATTCTGGAATGCTTTCTTAATCGCCTTCTTTGCGTTGTTGACGTTCTTCACGCTGTTGACTGTTACTCTTGCGAGGTACTCAGGACCGTCCAATTCAGAAAGCATCTCACACACACGGATCGGGAATCCGCATGCATTGACGTCGCGTCCGTAAGGGGAGGTCTGCGTGACCTGTCCCGGAAGCGAGGTGGGTGCCATTTGTCCGCCGGTCATACCGTAGATCGCATTGTTGATAAAAATAATGGTAATATTTTCGTTTCGCGCTGCAGCGTGAACCGTTTCCGCCATACCGATGGAGGCAAGGTCACCGTCGCCCTGGTAGGTAAACACCACGTGCTCTGCGGGGTTGGCTCTCTTGACACCGGTAGCAACGGCGGGAGCTCTTCCGTGAGCCGCTTCGATCATATCGCAATTGAAATAATTGTATGCCATGACAGAGCATCCGACGGGAGCAACGCCAATGGTTCTTCCCTCAATGCCAAGCTCGTCAATAACCTCTGCCACAAGACGGTGAACGATACCGTGCGTGCATCCGGGGCAATAATGCATCGGCACATCTGCCAGTGCATGCGGTTTTTCAAATACAACTGCCATTAGTTCGCACCTCCGTTATTCGCAGCATTTTTAATAGCCTCGAGCACCTGCTCGGGAGAAGGAATCATACCGCCCACGCGGTTGCAAAGCGTTACGGGAACGCGGCATTCGGTGGCAAGTCTGACGTCCTCAATCATCTGTCCCATTGAAAGCTCTACCGAAATCATGCTCTTGACCTGATCGGCAGCACGGCGGAAGACAGCTTTCGGGAAGGGCCAGAGCGTAATCGGACGGATCATACCAACCTTAATGCCTTGGCGTCTTGCCTCGTTGATCGCATTCTTGGAAACGCGTGCGGCGATACCGAACGCGGCAATACAGATCTCCGCATCCTCCATCATATATTCCTCGTACATGGTCTCGTTTTCCTCAACCGTACGGTAGCGCTCGTAGCGCGCAAAGTTCAGCTGCTCCAGTTCATCGGGAACCAAAGAGAGAGAATTGACAATGTTATGAGGACGCGCAAGCTTCGTTCCGTTGGTTGCCCAGGGCTTCTCGGGAGCGGGCTTTACGACGAGATCGTCGAGAGAAACGGGCTCCATCATCTGTCCCATAGTACCGTCTGCCAGCACCATAGCGGTCATGCGGTACGTATCCGCAAGCTCAAAGCCCTTGACCGTCAACTCTGCCATTTCCTGAACGGAAGCGGGAGCCAGAACAATCATGTGGAAGTCACCGTGACCTGCGCCGCGTGTTGCCTGGAAATAATCGGACTGGCTGGGCTGAATACCGCCAAGCCCCGGACCACCGGGCTGAACGTTGACCACCAGTGCGGGAAGATCGGATCCTGCAAGATAAGAAAGACCTTCTCCCTTAAGAGAAATTCCGGGGCTGGAGGAAGAGGTCATGACACGGTAGCCGGCACTTGCCACACCGTAAACCATGTTAATTGCCGCGATCTCGCTCTCAGCCTGGAGGAACGTGCCTCCAATCTTCGGCATTCTCTTTGCCATGTATGCGGCAATCTCCGTCTGGGGAGTAATCGGATATCCGAAGTAATGTCTGCATCCTGCGTGAAGCGCTGCCTCCGCAATTGCCTCGTTCCCCTTCATTAAAACCTTGTCTGCCATTGTTTCACTCACCTTTCTACCGTGATAATGCAATCGGGACACATGGTTGCGCAGAACGCGCAGCCGATGCATGCCTCCGGCTTTTCAGCCTCGACGGGATGATGTCCTTTTTTGTTGATCTTGTCGGGAGCCAAGCGTAAAACCTTCTTGGGACAAGCATTGATACAAAGCCCACATCCCTTACAATTGTCGGTCTTGAATGTTAATTTTGCCATCTTATGTACTCCTTTTTATATGTGCAAGCCAAGGCTTGCTTAATATATCAAATCTTTTTTTGCAGTGAAAGCGGAAAGAGATTCTCAATGCGATCCTTAATCAAAGGATAGATTGATTCTTCAACCGCTGTCATCACCAACGGAAGCCCCGAACGGCGGGAAACCTCGCTTGCATATTCCACGGAGGAAAGAACGTCCTCTGCGGTCGTTTCGTTTCCGAGATTGGAATTGTTGACAAGCCCCGTAAAGGAAAGTTTACACGCCGCCTCGATCTCTCGCATAACCTCCAACGTTGATTCCGCATCTCTTGTCAAAGGTCTGTAACGGTTGATGACCATCAGCATTTCATAATCGTTTTCCTCTTTCAAAGCAGGCACGATGCGGCCAAGTGCCAAAGCTCCACGGTCGTCTCCGCCGATATCAAGAATCACCCGTCGCGTACGGTCGTCCGTAATCGCGTAAAGCTCCTGAGGAAGAGCCGGGATATCAACGTTGGTGTTGGCATATTCGGAGCAAATCAATCGAATTCCCGCATCCTCCAATTCACCGATGCTATCCTTGGTTCGAAAATAGGGATTGACGATATCAAGGTCGGCAATGGTCACGTTGGAATATTTCTGCTGCAGCATTTTGGCAAGATTCACGGAAATGTTTGTTTTGCCACTTCCGTAATGTCCGCACAAAAGCGTGATCCGCTTGTCTCCGATCATAGCTTGTTCCTCTGGATCTTTCCGCTCGTTGTTTTGGGAAGCTCATCGCGGAAGACAACCACACGGGGATACTTATAGGGAGCGGTATGCTCCTTGACGTAGTTCTGAATCTCTTTCTTCAATTCTTCCGTAGGCTCGGTTCCCTTTGTCAAAACAATGGAAGCCTTCACGATCTGCCCTCTGACCTCATCGGGCATCGCGGATACGCCGCACTCAAGAACGTAAGGAAGCTCCATAATCACGCTTTCGATCTCAAAAGGACCGATGCGATAGCCGGAGGACTTGATGACGTCATCCACGCGCCCTACGTACCAATAGAAGCCGTCCTCATCACGCCAAGCGGTATCGCCTGTGTGATAGTATCCGTCGTGCCAGACCTCCTTCGTCTTTGCGGGATCCCCATAGTATCCTGTAAAGAGACCGCAAGGAACACTGTTTTTGACGTTGATCACAATCTCACCGCTCTCACCGACCGCAACGGGATTTCCGTCAGAATCGACCAATTCAACATCGTAGATCGGAGCGGGTTTTCCCATGGATCCGATCTTGTGAGAAGCACCGACCATATTACCGATGATCATCGTACTCTCGGTTTGTCCAAAGCCCTCAAGAATCTGAAGTCCCGTTGCTTTTTCAAACTGACGGTAGACCTCGGGATTCAGAGCTTCTCCCGCGGTCGTCATGTGCTTGACTGATGAGAAATCGTATTTGGAAATATCTTGCTTCACCATCATACGAAGCATCGTAGGAGGCGCACAGAAGGTCGTGATGTGATATTTTTCGAACATAGGAAGGATGTCCGCAGCATCGAAGCGGTCGAAATCGTAAACGAAGATTGCTGCCTCACACAGCCACTGACCGTACAGCTTTCCCCACATGGACTTTGCCCAACCCGTTTCGGAAATGGTAAAGTGCAGTCCGTCAGG
>JAZSMX010000124.1:0-16684 GCA_045536125.1 Eubacteriales bacterium
CGCGTAGCAAATTGAGGCTGATTGCGTAGCAGCAATTATCTCTCCATTTGGTATGCCGATGCCGTAGCGTACCGAAAGCGGCTCCCGCTTGGTGAACACCGCGGTTCCGGAACATCCCTTTTTCTCGGCGCTGTACCAATATTGATAATACCCGTCGGGCGAAAAATCCGCTTTCCCGGGTTGCATTTTACTTTCTTGTATGCAGAAAATATCCGCGTCGGCTTTTTTGAAAAAATCGGCAAAGCCTTTGTCAAGGCATGCGCGGAAGCCATTGACGTTCCATGAGATCAGCTTCATAATAATTCTCCTTCCGTATTAAGTAAATGTTCCAAAAGTCCATTGCAACCTTCGAAAATATCTCGGTACGTGATATCAAAGCGATCGGAATACCATGGGTCGGCAACGTCACCGGGACGGTCGGTGTAATCCATCAGGAGAAAAATTTTCCGTTCGGGATCTCCGCCGAAAATGCGGTGCATATTGCGGACGTTTCTTGTATCTATGGCGATCAAAAGATCATAGTGCGCATAATCCATCCGTGTCAGCTGTACGGCGTGTTTTCCATTGCAATCAATGCCGTGCTTTTTCAATTCGGCACACGCGGGCGGATAGACGGGATTGCCGTTCCCGTTCCGGATCTCCTCGGTTGAGGTCGCCGAGGAGGCAATCTCAAACAGATGTGAAACGTCGCGTTCTTCCGTCATTTTTTTAAAAATAAATTCTGCCATCGGTGAGCGGCAGATGTTGCCGTGGCAGACGAACATGATCTTTTTTTCATTCAGTATAGGCTCCGAATACATTATTTAATATTATTATGCATGATAAAATCAAAAAATGCAATTGATTTTTCCAATTAAATGGTATAAAATGTATATTGAACGAAAAAGATGTAAACGGGAGAATCGATTATGAAGCAATTACATCAATATACAACGGAATATAAGGATTTTTCCGCTGCAAAGCCGATCTTTGCATCGCACACGGCACTGGAATGCTTCAATCGCCCGAAGGAGGCGCATTTCCGGACGGCGAAATACCTTTGGGTGCAGGGCTACACCCGCTTCCACGCCTACCGTCTGTTTACTCCCGAAAAAACGGTCATACGCGCCGAGGCGGCGTTTTTGTGCGACAACACCTTTTCGCTGTGGCTCAACGGGCATCCGATCGCACAGGAAACGACGCATTTGCCCTTGACGGACATCACGCACGCGCTGATCGCGGGGGAAAACAACCTGCATCTGCGCGCCTTTCAAACCAAGACAGATCAAAGCTACAGCGCGGCGATCACGGGCGGCGTGCGTCTGTATTATGAGGACGGTACGTGTGAGGAGATCGTCACCGATGACAGCTTCCGACAGATCTACCTCATCACCTTCGGGGAAAACGACGACCCCGATGGCTTTGAAACCGCACTCCCGATCGCGGGGAAATATCCCGACAGCGCGATGCAGACCTCCGAGATGCATCCGATCGCGTGCCGCCGCTCCTTCTATTTCAAAAAAAGCTTTTCGCTCTCCGAGCGACCGACAAAGGCACGACTGTTTGCTTCGGCACTCGGATGCTACGAGCCGTACGTCAACGGTAAGCGCGCAAGTGATGCATTCTTTATGCCGTTTTATCAGGTTTACCAAAAGGAATATCAAGAATTCGATCTGTTGCCCCTCCTTTCCGTCGGCGAAAATACCGTCGGCTTCATCACGGGCAACGGCTGGTACAATTGCATGTCCTGGGGGGCTCTGTATGCCAACGTCCCTGCGGTGCTTGCAACCGTGGAGCTGACGTATGCGGACGGACGTACGGAATATCTTTGCACGGACAGCACCTGGCTGTGCGCTCCCTCGCCGCTGACCGAGAACGATCTGCAATACGGCGAGCGCTACGACGCGCGCCTGGAGATCGACGACTGGTGTTCTCCCAATACCGACGGCTTCGATGCGGTAAATGCGAAAGAGAATACGGAGCACGCATCCTTACTTTTGCAAAGCTATCCGTTCGTGCAAAAAATGAAGGAATACACGCCGACCCTGCTTCGTGTTCTGCCCGACGGTGCGCCGCTGTATGACGTCGGCGTTTGCATTGCGGGGCGCATGCGCGTGACCTTCAAAAATCTCCCTGCGGGCAAGCGCATCCGCTTGCGTTATTGCGAGCGCCTCGCCCCCGACGGGATCACACCTGCCTGCGGCGCGTATGCGACGGTTTACTATCCGAAGGACTGCGAAGCTGACGGACAAACGCCCGATTTTTTGCGCAACATGGACGTATACACAGCCAAGGGAGACGCAACGGAAACCTATGAGCCGCGCTTTACCTACACGGGCTTTCGCTACGTTTGGATCGAGGGCCTCGACACTGCGGATCAGCTTGTCGAGGTGGTCCCGTTTGAATTGCGCACGGCACTTGAGGAATGCGGCGACGTCGAAACCGACGCTGCAGCAATCAATCGTATCTTCCGTGCAACGAAGCGTGCGTGGCTCAACAATATCTGCAACGGCCCTACGGATTGCCCGACGCGCGAGAAAAATTTCTGGAACGGAGACTCCGAGATCTTCTCGCATGCCGCCTGCTGGCTGACCGACAATGCGGCATTCCTTTCCCGTTGGACCGACAACGGCATCAAAATGCACGACGGTCCTTACGCATGGGAGGACGAGACCTACGAAATCCCCTTGACGCTGTACCGCTTTTACGGCGACAAAGCCATTCTCAAAAAGCGTTTTCCCGAAATGCTCGCCCTGATCAAAAAGCGCGACGAATACGACGGAATGCTGTTGCCGCAAAACCCCGACACTCACCAGTACTGTGATTGGCTTTCCCCCACGGGCGTTACTCCCTCCAAGCTGTTTTTCGGCGGATGCTGGCAGTATCACATGATCGACTCCGTGGCACGCGTCGCAGCGATCCTCGGCGAGGATGAGATCGCAAGCCGTCTGCGCGCACGTGCCGACGCGACGCGCGAGGAATTCAACCGCTTGCATCTTGACAAGGACGGTGCGGATTACGACGCACGCTGTCAATGCGGCATCGTGCTGCCGCTGGCGTTTGGCATCGCCCCCAAAGAACACCGTGCGCGTCTTGCAAGCACGCTGGTAAAATACGTTCAAGAAGCGGATTACCACGTCACGACGGGCTTTATCGGCACGCGCTATCTGCTTGAGGTGCTCAGCGATCACGGATATTCCGACGTCGCATACAAGCTTCTGACGCAAACGACCTTTCCGTCCTGGATGGACATGCTCGGAGATACGGGCACGACGATTGCAGAGAGCTGGCTCGGTACAAAAGATCCCGACCCCTGCGTCAGCATGTCGCACTTCTCGCTCGGCGCGGTCATCGGCTGGTTCTTTGAATATCTCGGCGGCATCCGTGTCCGCGACAGCGCACCCGGCATGACGCATCTGATCCTCGATCCCCACCCCTTACGCGAAATCGGCACTTTCCGTGTAAAATATCGATCTATCCACGGAACGATCGAGACCGAATGGCATTATGAGGACGATGCGCCCGTGTTCACCTACCGTCTCCCAGACGGCGTCACGGCAGAGGTGGCCGAAATATGCAATGGGGAAGAGTCGTTTATAAAAGTTCACTGCAATATAGATTAAAAAACAAATGATGGAGATTAAAATGAAAAAATAATGTATTGCTTGATTGCATTGCTTTTGCTTTCCTCCTGCATGAATCGGGAACAAAGCATCGAAACCGAGCCGACAACGCAAGAAAGCACAGAACAGCAGAAGGATTCTACAGAATCGCAAACAGGTACTGCAGAATCACAAACGGGCACCACAGAATCACCCAAGGATCCTGCAGAATTTCCGGAGGTGTTTGAAAAGATGATGTTGATGAAAGATGGAAAACCCAATTGTACGATTGTAAAACCGCAAGAATACCCTGAGAGGATCTCGACGGTCATAGCGGATTTCGTGAAAGAATTCAAAATATGGACAAGGGTTGAGCTTCCCGTTGTTGATGAAACGGCGGAGATTGACACAGAATATGAAATTGCAGTAAACGCAACCAACGGACGAGCGCCACTGTCCGATCAGCTCAAGACAACGGCATATACCGATTACAGAATTGGTGTATGGGATCGGCATATCATGATAACGGCGCATTATGATAAGGCTGTGAAGGCGGCGTTTACAAAAATTATAGATTCTATGGAAGAAAGCGAGGAAGAGTGCTTCATAAGAGCGGATTTTGACGTTCGGGAAAGTGCGTTTTCGAAAAGCGGAAAATATTCAGTCCCTGTTTACGATACGGAAGGGAGAATCGAATTTCCCGTTTACTCCGTTTACGACGGCTACGAGGTGCGGCGGCCTGTGCGGCAATTCCAAAAGCTCTGTGTGGCAGCTCCAAAAACAGTACCAAAAGGGGCGCCCTGGAGCCAGGGCTGCGCTACAAAGAGTACTACTTCCTGATCCTGCGGCCGCGTATCAAAATCCTTCCTTCACCCTTTGCTGCGTAACAAATTGTGTAGCAGTCTTCGAAAAGCTGCGTAACAGAATAAGAAAAAAGGAACTGCCTCAAATGCTTTTTATCGCATTTGAGACAGCCCCTTGCTCACCCTACCACCCGGCACCTTGCGGTGCGGGGAGGTATCGGAGCACAAGTCCAAAATCTATCGCACAAAACAAATAAAGCCGCAGGGCGAATGCCCAACGGATTTATTTGGTCTGAGTGACAATCTTACGAACTTAGTTTTGCGCCGATAGTTGTCGATAATCCACAGTTTGGCGGAGCGCAAAACGAGCAAATGCGTTCCGCATTTGCGAAGCTCGTCGTCGTGAAATTCAAATAAGAAAAAGCAGAACAGACACAAGGTCTATTCTGCTTTTTCTGGTCTGAGTGACAAGACTTGAACTTGCGGCCTCTACCACCCCAAGGTAGCGCGCTACCAGCTGCGCCACACCCAGATCACCAGCTTTTCTCGCTGACCCCAACATTATAGCATAACAAAAATATTTTGTCAATACCTTTTTGGAAAAAATATTACCATAAAATTCTCTGATTTTGGATGGGGTTTTATGTGCTTTTTTGAATGCGGTAGTATTTGAATAAGAAAAGGGTGCCTCAAATGTGTTTTGCATTTGAGACACCGCAGAGTGTAGAGGAAAAAAGGGTGTTGTATTGACGAGATTTTCACCTGAATAGACAATAGTACCATAGCATGCTTTTTTGTCGTGTGGTTTTGCTACGCGGTCTGACTCTGTCATTTCATCCGTTGTGAAATCTTATTTTTTAGATCCGTGGGCGAAAGGTGGAGAGAATGCGTGCAACCCCCACGCAGAATACCGATGTCTTTTTTTGAGTGGGCGTTTCCGCGTTTTCAATTGAGAGCGTTTCTTTTTGATTTGATTTTTGAGTTGGGCGGTATGTTCGTTTTTTTGCAGAAAATAGAGTGCCCGGAAGCGGAGCATGCAGTGCCCTCGTTTTTAAGCGTCGGGTGTGGATCTCGTAAGGATTCATTCGGTGGTATGGGTAAGTGATTTTATAGGCGGAAAATTGAATTGCCGTTTTTTGGGGTTAATTGACGCCGGAAGAATTCGCGGCGAGAATCGCATCTGCGATTGTTTTTGCAAGGAGGTTTTGTCCTGCCGCATTGGGGTGGACGCCGTCGGGGAAAGCGGCACTTTGATTTTTGGTTGCTTCGTGGGTGTCAATGATGATGGCGCCTGTTTCCTCGGCGGCACTTTTCAAAAGCGGGATGATCAACGTTTCGATATTGACGTTGCTCATGCCGGTTTTGGTTTCCGGACGGTAGGAGACAGGGGGGAGTGCAACGAAAATTTGCGGATTGCTTGAGAGAGATTTGTATTCGTTGATTTGTGCGATCATATCTGCTTTGTACTGTGCACCGTTGTCTTCTTTGATGCGATCGGCGTTCATAGGCTTGGAATCGTTGGTCCCGAGCATAATGACGTAGACGTCGGCATTGCTCTCTTTTGCTTTTTGATGGGCTTCTTGATCAACGTATGCCAAGGGCTTTTGATTGGGGGGATCTCCATCCAGTCCTGCGGCATAGCCTGTAGAGCCGCTGACACCGAATCCGTTGACAATATAGGAGGGGGAGAGATGGTTTTTCATCAGCTTCCAATATCCGCCTGCAGTGATGCTGTCACCGACACAAGCGATCCACGTTCCGATTTCGCCGCAATGGGTACACACTTTGTTTACGTAATCGTGACCTGTTTGGGATTTTATGACAGTATCGCAACGTTCACAAACCGTGGGCTTTAAGCAGCTTGTTTCTCCCGGTTTGTGACCGAGCTTTTCGCCTTGCTTTTTCCCGCAAAGCTTGCAGACCTCGGGCACGTTACAGGTGGCAGGCTTAAAATCATGTTCGCAAATAACTTCCGCCATATTTTCACTCTCCGTTTCTTTATTGGTATCCGTCAAAATGCTTTCGGTTGTGTCACTTGTCGTCGATTCGAAATCGGATGGCTTTACGTCACAGGCGACTGTGCTGAAAAGGCACATGCATACAAAAAATAATGCGATTATCTTTTTCATGTGATTTTCTCCTTTGTGATGTGAATCGCTTTGAGACTATTTACATTTTAACAAAATTGTTATTAAAATGCAAGCTGATTTTGAATTTTAATTCAAGGATTTTAAAATCACTTTTTGTTCATCTGTAATTCGATCGCTTTCCATTGCCTTTCGGAGAGCTTTTTTGTGTACCTCGGGGAAGAGTCTATGCTCTTGAAAATAGGGAAGGATTTCCTTGGGTTGCTTTGCTAAAGCAGTTGCAAAGTACCAGGCAATCATCATGTTGACGTAGTATTCTTCACTTTCTATGGCTGCGATGCGTTCGGGATAGATGGGATCGTAGTCATTGTCAAGAAAATGCGTCATTAGCAGCTTGATGGCATACCGAACGGTGTAGGTGTGCGAGGAGCGTAGCCAGCGTTCAATGTGTGAGAGCAATGCTTTCTTGTGTTTTCCGAGAATTTTTGGATTCATGGAATCACAGGTTGACCAGTTGTCGATGTAAGGGAGAAAAGAATCCAGTGCTGCGATGCAATCATCAAAATCGTGGATTCTCTCGATCAAAAATGCATGCAGCTGGTTTTCTTCGTAAAAACGGTGGGGAAGCGTGGCAAAAAGACCTCTTTCATTGGAAGCATCCATTTCACGTGCGAGCTTTCTCAAAAGCGGTGTTCGAACTCCGATGATTGTTTCGGGATTGAGGGTGGGGAGCAATGAGGACTGGAATTTGCGGTAAACAACGTCCTGCATGGAAAACAGTTGTGTTTGAAGAAGCGAGAGTGACTGCATGAGAACTCCTTTCTTTGTATTACCTGCTTATGTATAGCTTGTACCCAATAGGCAGTTTCTAAAAGAAACTGCGGACGGTTCTCACCGTCACCGTGATGTGCCAACAAAAAAGGAGACGCCACGGCATCCCCTTTTTGTTGGCGCACCATGGCGGATTCGAACCGTCGACACCAAGCGTCGGAGGCTTGTGCTCTATCCAGCTGGGCTAATGGTGCATATTTGAAAAGTGCTCTGCGGCACAGAAAGTAGTATACCATATTCTTTTCCGAATTGCAAGCATTTTTGCAAAAAATAAAATTTGCTTTCAAAAATAAGCAGCGGTCGCGATTAAGACCGCTGCTTATTTTGATACCAAATCGGATCATAAAAGCTCAAGAATGTCGTTTTGAAGGTTCGTTTTTCTTGCGTAAAGCGACAGAAGCTCCTTCATGGTAGGATAGTCCGCAAAAGACGGGAACGCATGATTGAAGAGAGTGACACCGTCAAAGGAGTATACACTTACCTTGTAGCTCACTTTTTGGGGTGTCAGATATCTGCCCGATTCCTAAAGAAGGGAGCATTGCTTGCTGCCAAGCTGTGCTTATTGAATGGATTCTTCCGGGATAAATCCTCTTGCGTATTCGTAAAGCTCCATGATGCCGGGGACGAGGTCACGCGCAATTTCGGAATCGGTTTCTTCGTTGAAGAAGGAGGGGAGCTCGGAGAGCCCTGCCTTATAATCTCGAATCCACTTGCCGCCTGCGGGAACGGTGATCTCCTCGCCCGTGTTCATATCCAGCCATTTGCCGGCAGGGAGATAAATGTCACGCGTATCCCGATCGTTGAGAATGGGGGCGATGAGGAATGCGTCACCGAACATATATTCATCCTCAATTTCATACACGTTTGCATCGTTTCCGTATTCAAGCACCAAATGCCGCATCGCAGGCATGCCCGTGAGGGTTGCCTCCTCGCACAGCTTTGTAATGTAGGGAGTCAGATGCTCGTGGAGCTTCGTATAGGCGCGGTAGATCTCGGTGACGTAGGTGTAATCGATCATGATGGGATTTCCGTCACTGTCAAGAACCTCGTTGCCTTCCGCATCGAGCATGGGATATTCTTTTGCGAACTGGTAAGAACGCTTGATGCCACGGCCGTGCGTCTGAATACAAAGAGTATAGGCGGAGAATTGTGTGCCGCGCAAAAAAACGGGTGCTTCGTAATCGATTCGTTTGTGGAGCGCGACGTCGCCCTGCTGATAGCCTGCCATGTCGTAGCTCATGAAGGAAACTCCCGAAAGTCCTGAGGAGAGGACTGCCTTGAGCTGGAAGGAGATTCCGTTCCAGTAACGCATCTGGTCGCCTGCCCACATATAGGGCGCGCGTTGAGAACCGATGCCTCCACCGCGGGAGTAGCACATGCCGCCGTCAGGCTTCGTTGATACCATATCCCAGAACATGGTGCAGAATGCGGTGGGATACCAGTGGTGGGAGCCTGCTGTGGGAATGTTTTCATCGTAGTAATTGAGCTTACAGTTTTCGGGAAGCGTCTCACAGAAGTCGATTTTACAGCCGTCCACACCGATGTCGCGGGTCAGGTATTCCCAATACTCGTCAAAGAACCAGGAGACCGCCTTGGGATTGGTGATGTCAAGATATACGTTTTTTCTTGAGGAGGTTGCAACGTCTGGGTTGTTTGTACCCGGGGTTGTGTCGGGGAGACTGTGGGAGCGAGATCCGTCTGCGAGGGTTTGCGTCAGAAGATAGTCTTGGGAAAAGGTACCGACAGTTCTGTCGGTAAGATTTGCGTTGGCGACCATATTGCCGTGCGCCGTACCCACGCGCATGTAGACAAGAAATTTTTTACCGAGGGAATGCACGTAATCACAAAGCTCCTTGAGCTCTTTGTGCTTTTCGACTTGGTACACTCCCCACCCTTCGGCAAGAACGCCTGTCCAGGGAAGATCGTGTGATTCCATGTTGGCAATCATTTCGTATACTCCCTCACCGCGACCGTCCGCGCTGGGAGTGATCTCCGCCGTCCATCTTCTTGAAAGCTCGGGAGACGTGGAGCAAACGAGCATCCCGTAGGTCCATTCCTCGGGGAGAGATGCGTAGCCTGTCAGATCGCAATAGGATGCGATTGCATCGGGAATCTCTTCGGTGGCAAAAATATAAGCATCCATCTGCGCGCCTGTGACGATGGTTTCCCATTCGTCCTTCTCGGTGTCTCCAAGATCCATCGTCATGTGCTCGTAGAGATTAACGAAGATTCCCGAGCCGCGGGAGGAGCAAAGAAGCGGAATGACCATGTAGCACGCATCGGCTTGACTCCAGAGATCCTTGGAAAACATTTCAATGGATTTACCGCGCTGGTTGACTGCGTTAAAGCGTTCGCCCGTGCCATAGATTGCTTCATTCTCAAGAAGTACTCCCGAGATTGAGCTGCCGCCCGGATTTGCCGTAATGCTTGTGACTGTGGAGGCAAGATTTCCGGATGCGGTAAAGAAATCCATGGAGAAGGTGTCCGTGTTGATCACAACGCGACTTCCGTCATTGGCAGTTACGGTGAAGCGCGAGTCCTTTTGCGCGCATTCGATGGACGCAAGGCTTTGAGGAAGGCTTTCTCCGAGGGAATAGGCAAGCTTTTGGGCAGCCCCGAAATCGTTGTAGTCAGTGTCACCGATGCATTTGGTTTGTATGCGCCATGCACCGTTTCCCGTGTAGGAAAGACGCGCGTAGGTAAAAAGGGCTTCGGCGGTCTGCAATTCGATCTCAACGTAGCGATCGTCCGTCTTTTCGACCTTAACCGCAGGCTGTTCGGTGGGATGATACAGGTACTCAAAGTCTTTTGGGATTGTGAAGGTGGAAGCCATTTCGTCGCGTTCCGCAAATTGATGGATCAAGAGCAGAATTCCCGTCACAATGGATTGGTCATTGATCCCGTAAATCCAGACGCGCGTATCCACGGTGAGAATTTTGAAATCGTTTTTTTCAAGCGAGGACATGGTGTCTCGAATGGAGACCGTTTCCTCACGAATGACGTCCCCGATCATGATCTCATAAGGAGAAGCCTTTTCCATTTCGTGTACGATCGGGAGAGTCACCCCCGTTACGTTATAGATTTCTGCAGCAAGCACGGCACACTGCTCCGTGATCCAGCTTTCCGCTCCCATTTTATGAACGATGCGGTAGAGCGGCTCACCGTTTTCGTCGGTTGCTGCAAGGTTGATCAGATTTGTGAGAGGCTCGGGGACTTCCGACTCCTCGGTGCTTTCGGTGACAGTGGAGGTTTCATCTTCCGCTTCCGCTTCGGGTACGTGATTGCAGGAAACGAAGCAGAGTAGGGTGGAGATGAGCAGAAGAAGGGAAATGATTCTGATGTTCATGGAAGTCTTCCTTTCGTTGTTGAGCAATGTCGTGTTAAGAATCGTTTGCTTCTCAACAATCTCCCGAAAAAGAGGGCGTGAATGCCGAGGTAGCGGAATCAAGAGATTGAGAAAAGCCGTCAAATCCAAGCTCGGCGGCACGCGCGAGCACCGACTGATATTCGAAGGCGGTCAATTTGCGGTGAAGGGCTTTATAGGGGCAATCCATGGCAAAATCGGGTGTGTACTGTGACATCAAGGAGAGAAGAAAACGGTCGCTTCCCACGTCGCGTGCTAAGGCTTCCAGAAGAGCGATGGAATCCTTGCGCGATGAGGGGAGTACAAGATGCCTTACCACCGTTCCGCGCAAAAGCATTCCTTGACGGTCGAAGACGGGAGTCGGTTGCTGACGGAGCATTTCCAAAAGAGCGGAAACGGCGACCGTATAATAATCCTTTGCGGCAGAATAGGCAAGGGAAAGCTCGGAGGAAAAATACTTCATGTCCGGAAGATATACGTCCACAAGTCCCTCAAGCGTGCGAAGAGTTTCGGGATTTTCATAGCCACCGCTGTTCCATACAACGGGAATGCCCAACGTTGGCTTGACACGCTCCAGAACACGGCGCAAGGGAAGAGAATAATGCGTCGGGGTAACGAGATTGATATTATGCGCGCCCTCGTCACGTAAGCGGAGCATTTGACGTGCAAGCTCCTCTTCGGTGATATCCATGCCGAGCGCATTGTGACTGAGGTCATGATTCTGGCAAAAGACGCAGCGCAGATTGCAGCCGCTAAAAAAAATCGTTCCAGAACCGCGTGTACCGCTGATGGGCGGCTCTTCCCATGCGTGCAACGCGGCACGGGCAATTCTCAGGGTGTTACCGACACCGCAAAAGCCGTGCTTGCCCGCATCTCTTTGAACGCCACATGTGCGTGGACATTGCATACAGGATGACATGCTGTTCTCCCTTTTTTTCTGCTTTTCTTACATTATAGCACACAAAAAAAGAAAAGTCAACGAATGACGTTTGATCTTAATCTCCAAAGACTTATTTTGGAACATTAAAAAAATGAATTTTTTTCGAAAAAATTATTAAAAAATGTGAGAGGTATTTACATTTAAAAGAGATAGTAGTATAATGAGAGAAAGCACAATCATATGGAGGTCATTATTTATGGAACAGTTTTTAGATTGGCTTATTGTTGTGGCACAGGATGTGGCTTTGAAGCTTTTGGCTGCATTGTTGGTGTTTATTGTAGGGCGAATTTTGATCAGATTTTTTGTAAAGCGCCTTCGTACCGGAAAAATGTCGCAAAAGCTTGAAACGACGGTTTCACATTTTCTTTGCAATTTTATCAGTATTACCCTTTATACTGTTCTTGTTGTGACGATCGTTGCAATTATGGGAGTCCCCATGGCTTCCGTGATTGCGGTAATCGCGTCTGCAGGCGTTGCCATCGGTCTTGCTTTGCAGGGCTCTTTGAGCAACTTTGCGGGGGGAATTATGATTCTGTTGTTCCACCCTTTCCGCGTGGATCATTTTATTGAAGCTGCGGGATTTTCCGGAACGGTAAAGGATATCGATATTTTTTATACGACGATCAACACTCCCGACAACAAGGTGGTGACGATTCCGAACGGAACGATTATGGCATCTGCCATCATCAATTACTCGCTCAACGACACTCGCCGTGTGGATTTGGTGTTCAGTGTGGCGTACGGTACCGACGTGCAGAAGATGATCGGTATTTTGCTTGACGAAGCGGGGAAGCACGAACTGGTTTTGAAGGATCCGGAGCCCTTCTGCCGACTTACGAAGCAGAATTCAAGCTCATTGGATTTCACCTTGCGTGTTTGGACGGAAAAAGAGAATTATTGGCAGGTTAATTTTGATCTTCTCGCACGCATCAACGATCGTTTGGTTGCTGAAAATATTGAGATTCCCTATCAACAGGTGGACGTACACGTTAAGCAAAAGTAATTTTGCTTAACACGCAACCCTTTGTGGTTGCATATGGGAGCCGCGTTCTTTCCTTTGCTGTTGAGCAACGGACAAGAACGCGGCTTGCTTCTCCTTTTGCGTGGAGGCGAATTTGCATAAAACAACGGTTTTATCCTTTCGTGCGGCAAGAACGTTTTTTTTGGAGGAAAATCTATGTGGAGAAAACTTGCAGGGAGCATCAGAGAATATAAAAAGCCGACGATCCTTACCCTGCTTTTGATGGTGGGAGAGGCGTTGATTGAAACCATGATCCCATTTATTACGGCGACGCTTCTGATCAACCCGATCCAAAGAGACGGAAAGAACGTCGATATGATGTATATCGTCGGAATCGGGGTACTTTTGATTCTGATGGCTTTGGTTTCGCTGACGTGCGGAGGTCTTGGCGGACTGACCTGCTCGCGTGCCAGCGCGGGCTTTGCCAAAAATCTGCGCCATGATATTTTTGCGCGCGTGCAGAGCTTCAGCTTTGAAAACATCGATCGTTTTTCAACCTCGTCTCTGGTTACACGTATGACGACCGACGTTGCCAACGTGCAAATGTCCTTTATGATGCTGATCAGAACGGCGATCCGCAGTCCCTTGATGCTTATCTTTTCCGTTGTGATGTCCGCCGTGATGGGCGGATGGCTGGCGGCGATCTTTGCGGTGGTGATCCCCGTTTTGGTGGGTGGCCTTTTGTTGGTTGCCAAATTCGCGATGCCCGCGTTTCGGAGAGTGTTCAAAAAGTACGATAAACTCAACGAATCCATTGAGGAAAACGTCAGAGCCATGCGTGTGGTCAAGGGCTTTTCGCGTGAAGCGTACGAAAAGGAGAAATTCGGAAAGGCATCGGATGCCATTCGCGATGACTTTACCAAAGCGGAGCGTATCGTCGCCATCAATACTCCTTTGATGAATTTCTGCATGTATTTTAACATGATCGCAGTTCTTTTGCTCGGCTCTTTCATGGCGATCAACGGAATCGGAGGCGTCGAGATCGGTCAGATCTCCGCACTCCTGACCTACGGTATGCAGATTCTGATGTCCTTGATGATGCTGTCGATGATCTACGTGATGCTGACGATGTCGGCAGAATCCGCAAAGCGTATTTGCGAGGTGCTGAACGAAGAGCCTGCGATGAAAAATCCGGGAAATGCTGCAAGGGAGGTCAAGGACGGCTCTGTGGATTTTGAAGACGTAAGCTTCAAGTATTCCAAAACGGCGGAAAGATCTGCTCTTGAGGGAATTTCTCTTCATATCGGAGCGGGGCAGACCGTCGGTATCATCGGAGGTACGGGATCGAGCAAATCGACGCTTGTGCAGTTGATCCCCCGCCTTTACGACGCAACCGAAGGATGTGTGAAGGTCGGTGGCAGAGACGTTCGTGAATATGACGTTTCCGCGCTTCGCGATGCGGTTGCCATGGTGCTGCAAAAGAATCTTCTCTTCTCGGGGACGATCAAGGAAAATTTGCGTTGGGGAAATCCCGATGCCACCGATGAGGAGCTGATCGAAGCCTGTCGTCTTGCCGAGGCACATTCCTTCATTGAATCCTTCCCCGACGGCTATGACACGTTCATTGAGCAGGGAGGCACCAACGTATCCGGTGGACAGAAGCAGCGTCTTTGCATTGCCCGTGCTCTTTTGAAGAAACCGAAAATTTTGATTCTGGACGACTCTACCAGTGCGGTAGACACCAAAACGGATGCGATGATCCGTGCGGGCTTCCGCTCGTACATTCCCACCACGACGAAGATTATCATCGCGCAGCGCATCTCATCGGTGCAGGATGCCGATCTGATTCTTGTTATGGAAAATGGACGCATCGCCGCTCAGGGAACGCATGAGGAGCTGATGGCAATGAGTGAGATTTACCGTGAGGTATATGAGCAACAGACGAACGGAGGTGAACAGGATGAAGAAAACTGACGTTCCTCCTATGAAGCGTAAGCTCAATATGCGGGTTTTGGGACGTGTCCTCTCCATGCTTTGGCACTTCTACCCCGTAATGATTCCCGTGGCGGTTCTCTGTATCATCTTTTCCGCGGTGACGGCGGCAATTCCCTCGTTCTTTTTAAATGAGGTGACGGAGGTCATCACCGAAAGTGCCAAGAACGGACTCGGCTGGGAGGTTGCGTCGCAGCGGATCATTCCCGCAGTGGCGCTTCTCGGCGGATTTTACGTGCTTTCCTTGATCGCCGTGACCTTTGAAACACAGTTGATGGCGCGATTGACGCAAAGCTTTTTGTCAAAGCTTCGCCGTCGGATGTTTGACGGGATGCAGGATCTTCCTATCAAGTATTTTGATACGCACAAGCATGGCGATATTATGAGCCATTATACGAACGATATCGACACCATCCGTCAGCTGATCGGACAGTCGATTCCCACTTTGATCCGCGCAGGCGTGATCGTGGTCAGCGTTTTCTTTATTATGCTGTATTTCAGCATTCCCTTGACGCTGCTTTTGATCGTGGGCGTGGTATTTATGTTCCTTGTTACAAAGATCTTCGGTGGCGGCTCTGCGAAATATTTCATGCTCTTCCAAAAATCTCTCGGAAAGCAGGAGGGCTTTGTTCAGGAGATGATGAACGGGCAGAAGGTGATCAAGGTTTTCTGTCACGAGGAGGCTTGCCAGAAGGATTTCGATCAGCTCAACAACGAGCTTTGCGAGAATGCGACGCGCGCGCATTCTTATGCGAATATGTTAGGTCCTATCATTATGAATATCGGAAACGTGCTTTACGTGGTTCTTGCCGTGGTGGGGGCATTGCTTCTGGTAGCGGACGTACCGAATCCGAGCATTCAGGCACTCTTTGAGGGGATCGCGCCCGTAAGCGTTGCGATTATCGTCCCTTTTCTCGGAATGGCGAAGCAGTTTACGGGAAATATCAATCAGGTTTCGCAACAGATCAACTCCATCGTGATGGCTCTGGCAGGCGCTGAACGCGTTTTTGACTTGATGGATGAGATTGCGGAGGCGGACGAGGGCTACGTGACACTTGTGAATGCGTGTGTCGGTGAGGACGGAGCTCTGACGGAGTCGGACGTGCATACGGGACACTGGGCTTGGAAGCATCCTCACTCCGACGGAAGCGTCACCTACCAGCCCTTGCGCGGCGACGTACGTTTGTTTGACGTGGATTTCGCCTATGAGGAAGGAAAAACGGTATTGCACGACGTCACCGTATATGCCGAGGCGGGACAGAAGGTCGCGTTTGTCGGCGCGACGGGCGCGGGAAAGACCACGATCACCAATCTGATCAACCGTTTTTACGATATTGCGGACGGAAAGATCCGCTATGACGGAATCAATATCAACAAGATCAAAAAATCCGACTTGCGGCGCTCCTTGGGAATCGTTTTGCAGGAAACCAACCTCTTTACGGGAAGTGTGATGGACAATATCCGTTACGGAAAGCTGGATGCGACCGATGAGGAGTGCATCAATGCCGCCCGTCTTGCGGGCGCGCACGATTTCATTACGCGGCTTCCCAAGGGATATCAAACCGAGCTTTCAAGCAACGGAGCGAATCTCTCCCAAGGGCAGCGGCAGCTTCTTGCCATTGCGCGTGCCGCCGTGGCAGATCCTCCTGTTTTGATCATGGATGAGGCGACCTCTTCCATCGATACGCGCACCGAGGCAATTGTGCAAAAGGGAATGGATGCCCTGATGAAGGGCAGAACGGTCTTTGTGATTGCGCACCGCCTCTCTACCGTTCGCAATTCGGATGTGATCATGGTGCTTGACCACGGGCGGATCATCGAGCGTGGAAGTCATGAAAAGCTGATTGCCGAGAGAGGGCAGTACTATCAGCTCTATACAGGTGCTTTTGAATTGGAGTGACCGTGAAAGAGGGGTTTTTGAAAAAATATCAACCCCAAAAACTTTTATGAAAAGAGAGGATCGTATCATGGAAGGGATTGCTTCGGATCGGGAGCTCACGATCTTGGCGGAGTCCACGGTGCGCGCATTGCGGGCGCGCGGTGAGACGCTTTCAAGCGCGGAGTCCTGCACAGGGGGACTCATTGCAAAGGCGGTCACGGACATTTCCGGCAGCTCCGAGGTGTT
>JAZSMX010000141.1:0-5759 GCA_045536125.1 Eubacteriales bacterium
CAAAGTAGCCGAGATTTGCGAGGAATTGGACTACACAGAATTGTTCAATACCTATGTGCGGAAGTGGAGAAAGGTTAACCCCATCACACTGTTTGAGATATTGGTATTTGGGTATATGGAGCATTTGTACTCCGGAAGAGATATAGAAAAAGCATGCAAGACGGATATTCGGTTTATGTGGTTGTTAAACGGAGAACCTGCCCCAAGTCATGCAACAATCTCAAGGTTTCAGGATGAAAGACTGACAGAAGCAATAGAAGGACTGTTTTACCAATTCGTAGAAAAGCTATACGAAATGGGAGAAGTAAAATTCAAGAATCTATTCGTAGACGGCACAAAGATAGAAGCATACGCAAACAAGTACACGTTCGTTTGGAAAAAGGCTGTAGAAAAGCGTCTTGAAACGTTGAATAAGAAGATCGAGACGGTTCTTCCCGTTATAGCGGAAAGATACGGTATTAACACAAGCGTTTCCTTGGAGGAATGTTACGAAGCACTTATTCTGCAGGCTCAATGGATCAATCTTACCTTTGCAAAAGGAAGCGGTAAACGCAAAACACAACTTCAAAAAGGTATTGAGTTGTTAGAAGGCTTTTTGAACAAGAAAGGCGAGTATCTGTCGCACTTAGGCAAGTTCAACGGCAGAAACAGTTTTTCTAAGACTGACGTGGATGCAACCTTTATGCACATGAAGGAAGACTACATGAGAAACGGTCAATTGAAACCGGGATATAACATTCAGATCGGTGTAGAGAGCGAATATATTGTCGGAGTAGGTGCATTCTCCAACAGAAGTGACGTAAACACTTTAATTCCGTTTCTGGGCAGAATCAGAAGTCACACAAATAGATTGTTTGAGCGCATTATTGCTGATGCGGGATACGAAAGCAGCGAAAACTATCTGTACTTAGAAGAAAACGGACAAGAATGTTTTATCAAGCCCACGAATTATGAAATCAGTAAAAAGAAGACGTATAAAACAAATCCTTACGCGGTCGAAAATATGGTATATAACGAGTCGAAGGATGAGTACACTTGCCCCGATGGCAGAAAACTGAAATTTAAACGAGAAACCAAAAAAAACACAGAGAACGGTTATACTGTTTCTACGAGATATTACAGTAACGATAAATGTGGAAGATGCCCGCATCGGGATAAATGTCATAGCTCCAAGAATGGATACAGAACAGTCAGAGTAAACCAAGTTTTGAATGAATACCGCCCGAAGGTGCTGGAAGCTTTAACAAGCGAGGAAGGAACGCTTCTACGCATGAACAGATCCATTCAGGTAGAGGGAGTGTTTGGTGTACTTAAGGAAGATTATGGCTTCAGACGCTTTTTGACACGTGGTAAGAAGAACGTAGAAACTCAATTTTTCCTTCTTGCCTTTGCCTTAAACATAGAAAAGCTCTGTAACAGAGAGAAAAAAAGAAGAATTGGGCTTGATTTGTTCCCTCTGAACGCCTCTTAGCACAATTTTTCGCAACTGAATACACACTCAAAAAACAAGGATTTTGACGATCCTCTTTTTGTCGTACTCTTTTTTGCCTCATTTCGAGGCTTTTTTCTTTACTTCTGCAAAATCTTTTTCTGATACACAAAAAAAGAACTGCCTCAAATGCTTTTTATCGCACTTGAGACACCCCCGTCGTTTTTGCTTTGCGGCGAAACGCCGCATGCTCAGCCTGCTTCTCAGCTCTCCCGACAAGCCTCCAGCACCAGACGTTGCACCTCGTATTCGTACTCGTAGGAATAGGGATTTTCGATCTCGCCGCGGACGATGGCGGCAAACTCCAGCATCATGTCATCGTATCTTCCCGTCATCGGCTCGATCTCGATCTTTTGGCAGATATTGTTGTAGTGATCTCCGTTGACAAGCTCCTTCGTGGAGATCCAAAGATCCGAATAGAGCACGTCGGAGCCCGGGACCTTGATTTCCAAGGGCTTGATTTCAATCGTCCCTTTTGTACCGCAGATGACCAGCTGACGTCTTCCGAAGCCGTTGATCTGCGTAGAGCCCGCACGGGCGGTGGAGACCGACGTTCCGTAATCGAAGACGGCAAAGCCCTGATCGACCGTGTCCGTGCCGTCAACGTGAGAGCGACGGTTGAAGGGATAGACCGCCTTCGGTGCTCTTCCCATCATCATATAGATGAAGTCTACCATGTGGCAGCCGAGGAAGAACATATCACCGCCCGGAAACGCGCGCATCCATTCTCTTTTTTCGGGATCGTGCCAGGTATCCATGAAGGCATCCACCTGAAAGATTTCGCCCAGCGTCCCGTCCTTGATACGATCCAGCGCGTAGCGCACCGCGTGATTGTAGCGGTACATGTAGCCCATGTGCACCGTGACACCCTGCTTCTTCGCCTCGTCAAGAACACGGCGAAAGAGCGGAAGATCCGCGCCTGCGGGCTTGTCGATATGCACGTGGATGCCGTTTTTCACGCAACGGAGCGCGACCTCCAGATTCTCAAGCTCATAGCCCTCGATCAGCATGGCATCGGGATGCGCCGCGATCAATTCGTCGCTGCTCATACGGGGAAGGGTATCGTAGATGGGGTCGGTGACGATCTTGCGCTTGTAATTCTCTTGGTTGTCCTCTGCCCATGCGACAAACTCAAAGGCTTCGGGATGCGAGATGACGCAACTGAGAACGGGACCTGCGTGATCGTGGGAGACACCGATGTGTCCGATTCTGATTTTTTTCATGACGCTTACTCCTTTTTAGGCTTTGGTTTTATTTTAGCACCTTGATGCTCCGAAAAAAATATGCAATCATACAAAAAAACGATCATGATTCTCCAAACGGGGTGGTGGTAGGAAAACGTAAATGCAAAAAAATGCAAAAAAATAAGAAAAATTTTTGAGGGGCTCTTGCAACAGCCGAGGAAATGTGATACAATGTTCACGATTTGAAGAAAAGAGGTCCAATGTATGCAGATCAGAATCGGTATCTACGGTTACGGAAATCTCGGACGCGGTGTGGAAAGCGCCATCCGACAAAACAAGGACATGAAGCTTGCGGCGGTCTTTACAAGGAGAGATCCCGAGAGCCTTACGATCGCAACTCCCGATGCCAAGGTGGTCAGTGCGTCGGACGTGGCGGCGTATCGCGATCAGATTGACGTGATGGTGATCTGCGGCGGAAGCGCTACCGATCTTCCCACGCAAACGCCCGCTCTTGCAAGGCTTTTCAACGTGGTGGACAGCTTTGATACGCACGCGCGCATTCCCGTTCATTTTCAAAATACCGATGCCGCCGCACGCGAGGGCGGACACGTTGCCATGATCTCCGTTGGCTGGGATCCCGGTATGTTTTCTGTCAACCGCATGATGATGGGGGCGATCCTTCCCGAGGGACATTCCTATACCTTCTGGGGCAAGGGCGTCAGCCAGGGACATTCGGATGCGGTGCGCCGCATTGAGGGAGTGCTTGACGCGCGTCAGTACACCGTTCCCGTGGCATCCGCCGTTGAGCGCATCCGCGCGGGGGAAACACCCGAGCTTTCCACGGGAGAAAAGCACACGCGAGAATGCTTTGTGGTGGCAAAGGAGGGCGCGGATCTGTCGCGCATTGAAAAGGAAATCAAGGAAATGCCCAACTATTTTGCCGATTACGACACCACGGTGCATTTCATCACGGCGGAGGAAATGAAGAGAGACCATTCCGCGCTTCCTCACGGCGGAAGCGTCATCCGTGTCGGACGCACGGGGAAGGACGGGGAGCACAGCGAGGTGATCGAATACAGCCTCAAGCTGGATTCCAATCCCGAATTTACCGCTTCCGTGATCATTGCCTACGCACGTGCCGTGGCACGCCTGTCACGGGAAGGGAAGTCGGGGACGGTGACCGTCTTTGACGTGCCGCCCGCATACCTCTCACCCCTCTCCCGCGAGGAATTGATGGAAGCCTTGCTTTGATATGAAAAGGGGCTCAGCCACAAAAAACATATATAAAAATCGAAATTCGTAAGAATTTTCGCATAAAAAGCTGCAAACCGATCTTTTTTGATCTCTTTGCAGCTTTTTTGATTCTTTGATTCTTTCTTCGATGTGTTTTCAATTTTACGCTTGACAATCCCAAAGCCCTGATGTATAATGATCGGTAACGTCGGAGATGGGAGTCGCATATGGATTTTTGGGAATCGTTTTCTACCACGCAAGGAGTGGTGGCACAAATTTTCGGACTGGTCGCGATGGGAATCGGGCTTTGCATGTTTGCCTTTCGTGAGCGGAAGAAAATCCTTTTGTTCAAAATGTTTGCCAATCTGACGTGGGTGGTGCACTATGCTTTGCTCGGCGCTGCCACGGGGGCGGTGTTCAACGTAATCAATGCCGCGCGCGAGGGCGTTTTTTACCACAAGGAAAAGCCTTGGGCGAGCCATCTCTTCTGGCCGCTTTTGTTTGTCGGTGTAAACGCGGTGTCCACCGTGCTGAGCTGGCAAGGGCCGATCAGTCTCTTGCCAATGGTGGGATCGACGATCAACATCATTGCGTTTTGGTGTAGCTCTACCAAAAGATTGCGCCTTTTCGCGTTGCCGGCACAGACACTGTGGGTGATCTATTCTGTCGCGGTCTCCTCTATTCCCGCGACGGTCTTTAATGCCTTTTCGATCATTTCTCTGCTTTGGGGGATGGGGAAGGACCTGATTGCGAGCAGGAGACGGACGTAACCGTGTATTTTCTGACTGCCGATGCACGTCCGTCGAAGAAAAAAATGTGAAAGAAAAAACGGAAAACACTTCAAACGGTTTTGTTGGAAATTCACTATTGACAATCGCACCTCACTATGATATAATATAAAAGATATAAGAGGGCTCACAGGTGCCGTTCGGGCAGAATGGCGGACGGCTTCGCTTTCAAAGCGGCTTTGGGGCTCTTCGGAATCAATTTCATAACTTTCAGTGAGGGAGATGCAGATGATCTTTCGTAACGCAACGGTATGGAAACAGAATCAATTCATGCAGAAGGATGCGGTCCTTAAGGACGGGATGCTTCATTTTTTGGATTCCAATGATACCGCCTCTGTTTCTTCCGACGGTGAAGCTGTTTATAACTGTCTCATTTTACCCGGTTTCTGTGATGCACACGTGCATTTGCGAGAGCCGGGTTTTTCTTATAAAGAGACGATTCGGAGCGGCACAGCGTCGGCGGCAAGAGGGGGATTCACGGCGGTTTGCTCCATGCCGAACTTAAACCCTGTTCCCGATTCAAGGGAGCATTTGAACGAGCAATTGACCTTGATCGGGCGGGATGCCCGCATCGCGGTCTACCCCTACGGGTCCCTGACGGTGGGACAGAAGGGGGAGGTGATCTCCGACCTTGACGGAATGTCCTCCTTCGTGCCCGGCTTTTCGGACGACGGACGCGGCATTCAGACGGCGGAAATGATGGAAGAATTGATGAAGCGCGCTCGCGCGCTCGGAAAGGTGGTTGTCGCGCATTGTGAGGACAATTCGCTTCTCTTCGGCGGCTACATTCACGACGGTGCGTATGCGCGCGCACACGGGCATCGGGGCATTTGCTCGGAGAGCGAATGGGGACCGATCAAGAGAGACTTGGAGCTTTGCAGACGGACGGGCTGCGCCTACCACGTCTGCCACATCTCCACCAAGGAGAGCGTGGCTCTGATCCGAGAGGCGAAGAGAGAGGGACTGGACGTCACCTGCGAAACGGCGCCGCACTACCTGACCATGTGCGACGCGGAGCTTTCGGAGGAGGGACGCTTCAAGATGAATCCCCCCCTGCGGGATGCC
>JAZSMX010000084.1:0-11324 GCA_045536125.1 Eubacteriales bacterium
CATTTTTGCGACGCCGTCAAATTGGCAGCCGCGCGAAGCGCGGAAGACGTTGAAAGCGCAGCTTTTAACGTCGTGGGATTGCGTAGCAAGACCGGACTGCCTATATTATAACACACCTTCCCCAAAAAGTATAGTCCCTCACAAAAAAATTTTTACCTCCCCATTTTTGCGACAATTTTATCGGTGGCTCTGCGTTATAATAGAAACATCAATATCTGTGGAGGAGCCATCTATGATCGCAGAGGTTTACGTGGACCTGTATTTTCTTATCAACACATGCATGAATCTTTTGTGTATCATGATTACAGCATCACTGCTTCACAGAAGTGTATCCAGAATACGTTCACTTTTGGCTGCCGCCTTTGGAGGCATCTATGCGGTCATTGCACTCCTCCTCTCTCTCGGTGGAGCTTTAGGGATTGCGCTCGACATTTTCGTGGCGTTCGTGATGTGTGCGCTCACATTCGCTCAAAAAACGTTTCGTTTTTTAGGAATCCTCAAATGCACGGCAGTACAAACGCTCACTTCCATGCTTTTAGGAGGTATCATGACGGCACTTTATGCGGTTCTCAACCGTTTGAATCTTCCTTTTGAAGCATTGAAGGGAGATACGGTTTCCGTTTGGAGCTTTGCAATACTGAGTGCCGTTGCCGGAATCGCAACCGCTCACGGAGGACGTTTCTTTGGAATCTCAAAGAAAACAAAAAGCGTAACGATTCATGCGGAGTTGGGAGAAAAGACAGTCACCTTGCGTGCGCTGGTAGATTCCGGTAACCTTTTGCGAGATCCCATCAGCGGAAGATACGTCATCGTGGCAAATAAAACAGCGCTGTCCCACATTCTGCCAAAAGAAACCATGAAAGCACTGTCAGCTCCCTTTGCTACAAATACGAGTCACCTCACGTTTCAAGGGATTCACATTCGCTTGATTCCCACCAAAACCGCGACCGGGCAAGCTTTGCTCCCCGCCTTTCTTCCCGACAAACTGACAGTTACGGAGGGAAAAGAAACGTATCCTGCTGATTTTCTCATCGCCGCCGCTGAATTAGGGGAGAGCGCACGCGGCTTTGATGCCATCATTCCTTTTGAATAAAAAAATACATAGGAGGCTATTATGAATCCCTTTCCCGTGCTGTGCAAGCTGATTGACAGATATCTCAATCGGCTTCGCATTTGGCGAACACGTAGCGCCATTCGGAAGGAAGAGAAAAATGGACTTTTTTACATCAACGGTCCGGACGTTTTACCGCATCCGCTTTCCGCGGAAGATGAAGCTGAATATATCGCAAATATCTCGGATGCCGACGCACGTGCAAAGCTGATCGAACACAATTTGAGACTGGTTGTTTACATTGCGAAAAGATTTGAAAGCACAGGAACAGGTATTGAAGACTTGATTTCCATCGGAACGATGGGACTGATCAAGGCAGTCAACACCTTTCGTCCCGACAAAAGCATCAAGCTTGCATCCTATGCTTCCCGTTGCATTGAAAACGAAATTTTGATGTATATCCGAAAAAACAGCGGTCAACGTTGTGAAATTTCACTTGACGAACCACTCAACGTGGACTGGGAAGGAAACGAATTTCTTCTGTCCGATATTCTTGGGAACGAAGAAGACGGGGTTTCTTATGAGCTTGAGCGAAGAGAAGAAAAAAAGCTTGTTCGCGAAGCGGTAGCAACACTGGAACCCCGAGAGCGTGAACTGATCGAGTTGCGATACGGTATGAAAACAGGCTGCGAAATGACACAAAAGGAGGTTGCCGATCTTCTCGGAATTTCGCAATCCTATATTTCACGGCTTGAAAAAAGGATTCTCTCCAATCTGCGACGTCAGCTTGCGGGAAAGCTTTAAAAAAAGGTGTCTCAAATGCAAAACACATTTGAGACACCTTTTTTAATTATTCACCTTTGTTCTCAGCAATCACCTTGGCGGTAATGTTTGCGGGAACAACGTCGTAGCCGGTCACCTTGAATTCAAAGGTGGCACGTCCTTGAGACATTGCACGGAGAACGATCGGATAATCGGCAAGCTCTGCCTTGGGAGCGACTGCCTGAATGACGGTATATCCCTTCTTGTTCGAAGCTTCCATACCCATGACGCTTCCGCGGCGCTTATTCAAGTCGCCCATCACGTCACCGACCAGAGATTCGGGAACCGTGATGTTCAGATCGCCCACAGGCTCAAGGAGCACCGGTCCTGCGGATTCCAAGGCTTTCTTGTATGCCAGAGAAGCCGCCGTCTTAAAGGAAAGCTCATCCGAGTCAACTGCGTGATACGAACCGTCGTAAAGATCAGCAGCCAGACAAACCATCGGGTAACCGTAAGCACCCTTGACCATAGAATCCTGAACACCCTTCTCTACTGCGGGATAGAAATTCTTCGGGACAGTACCGCCAACAACGGAAACGGTAAAGGTCAAGCCCTCGCCTTCTCCGGGAGCAAACTTCATCTTTACGTGACCGTACTGACCGGAACCGCCGTTCTGCTTCTTGTGCTTTCCTTCCACGTCAACCGTCTTTGTGATCTTTTCTCGGTAAGCCACGGTGGGCGTATCAAAACGAACGTTCAGACCGAAACGGGACTTCAATCTCGAAGCCAGGACGGAGAGATGCACGTCACCAAGTCCGTAAATCAACAATTGTTTTGTCTCCGCATCGTTTTCAAAACGAATTGTGTAATCCTCTTCCACCATCTTTGCGATGCTCTGCGAGATCTTTCCTTCATCTCCCTTGGAGACGGGAATCATCACCTTGGTCAAATAAGGCGTTGCATACTCAATATGCGAATAGCTGAAATCCTTGTTCCAGGTCAACGTATCATTGGTGTTCGTATTATTCAGCTTTGCAACCATACCGATATCACCGCAAGCAAGCTCCTCAACCTCGGTCTGCTTTTTGCCCTTTACGGTATAAATATGTGCAAGCTTCTCGTTGTCGCCCGTCGTATTGTTCTTGAGCAGCAGATCTCTCTTCACGTTACCGTTCATGACCTTGAAGAAGGACATCTTGCCGACAAACGGATCGGCGACCGTCTTAAATACAAAGATTGCAGGCTCACCGTCGGGAACGATCTCCATCGAAGAACCGTCAACCAGAATTTCTTCCTTCTTTGCGGTGTGTCTCGGGAAGGATTCGCTGATCTTATCAAGCATCGTCCATACACCCCAGAGCTTGGTAGCCGCGCCGCAGAATACAGGAACGATTTCGCCGTGAATGATACCCTCATGAACCGCGTTGATCGCCTCCATATGAGTGATCTCCTCGCCCTCAAAGTACTTCATCATCAAATCCTCATCCGTACTTGCGACAGCTTCCATCAGCATATCACGGAACTTATCAACCGCTTCCTTGGAGTCCTCGGGAATGATCTCTACACTGTGTCTTCCGTTGTTATCGAAAACGTGAGCGGTCTGATCGATCAAATCAATCGCACCGACAACCTCGCCGTTCCTTACCATCGGAATGGTCAAAGGACAAATATGCTTTCCAAAGGTTTCATGCAGGGAATCGAGTACGCGCGCAAATCTTGCTTCATTATCGTCAAATTTGTTAATGAAGAACGCACGGGGAAGATTGGCAGCCTCTGCATAGTCCCATGCAAGCTCTGTACCGACTTCGATCCCCGCCTTACCGTCCACTACGATCACGGCGCTGTCAGCCACACGAAGGCCTTGCATCACTTCACCGGAGAAATCCAAATAACCGGGAGTATCAATGACGTTGATTTTGACATCCTTCCACACCATGGGAGCCAACGACGCGGAAACGGAAATATGACGTGCAGATTCCTCGGGATCGAAATCACAAACCGTATTGCCGGCAGTCACGTTTCCGAGACGGTCCGTCTCGCCCGTAATATAAAGCATTGCTTCCGCAAGAGAGGTTTTTCCTGCGCCACCATGACCGAGCAATGCGATATTTCTGATGTTTTTGGTTTCAAACTTAGCCATTGTAATAAACCTGTATACTGTACCTTTCTATGATTTCCGCATCAAAAGCGATACGGCTTTCTTTTATTATACAATACTCAAGTTCTTTTTGCAAGTGCATTTTTCAACTTTTCCAACTACGAACTGTAAAAAACGCACCCTACTTTTTGTGCATTCTAAACAAAATCAGACACATGGAATAGCCGTTCGGCATTTTCAAAGGTCTGAAATGCCGCCTCATCCACCGTACATTCCCAAAGAGAAGCAAGCGTTTCAAGAGTATACGTAAGAAGTCCCGAATGATTCAAACTTCCCCGCATCGGGTGGGGGGCAAGATAAGGCGCATCGGTCTCCACGAGCAGTCTGTCGCGAGGAACTGCGCGTGCTGCATCGCGGACACGCTGTGCGTTTTTGAAGGTCAACGAACCCGAAAAAGAGACGTACCACCCTCTTTTTACAAGTTCGCGCGCCATCTCGGCGCTGCCGCTGTAGCTGTGAAAAACCCCCTTCACTGTCGGATATTTCAACACGGTTTCAAAGCAGTCGCCGTGTGCCTCCCGATCATGAATAATCACAGGAAGAGAAAGTTCACTTGCCAAATCCATCTGCCGCTCAAAGAAATATGCTTGCTTCTTTTTGTCCATCGGAATCTCGCCGTAAAATTCCCAGTGGTAATCCAATCCGATTTCGCCAAGCGCCACAATCTTGTGTCCCTTGCGCGTTTTCTCATTTCCCAAAAGCACTCGCAATTCTTCCAAAGCGGCATCCGCATCCGCGATATAATGACAATCCTCCGGATGAATTCCAACTGCGGCATACATTCCCTCATATTCGGCAGACTGCTTGACAGCCATTCGCGAATTTTCACAGTTTGTTCCCACGTTGATAATACGTGCTACGGGAGACGGCATGACGGATCTTAAAATCGCATCGCTTCCCCCCTCGTGTTCCTTTAGAAAACGCCCATCAAAATAATGGGCGTGTGAATCAAATATTCGTAACATCATGTACCTTTTTTCTCAAAATTCATTTTTGATACTTCTGTGGAACAGCATTCCCAACTCGTCTCTGACGTCCTTTCCTTCGTAGAGAATCGCATACACGGCTTCACAAATCGGAAGCTCAACATCCAACTCCGCGGCAAGTCTGTGAAGCGCCCTCACTGTATAATATCCTTCGGCAAGCTCGTGGTATTCTTCCCCTTTCACAAAGCGCTCACCGAAGCTGCGATTGTGCGAATAGGGTGAGAAAACAGTTGCTTCGTAATCCCCCAAATGGCAGAGCCCATACGCGGAAAAAGGATTTCCTCCCATCGCATCGATCAGGCGTGAAATTTCTCTCGTTCCGCGGCTCATAAGAGCCCCCTTCAAGGTAGATAGTCCCAATCCGTCAAGCATTCCCGCAGCAATTCCAATCACGTTTTTGGAAGCGGCGCCGATTTCATTTCCGATCAGATCCTGCCCGTAATAAAAGCGAATCAGCTCTCCCGAAAAGGCATTGACAAGCGTTGTTTTTGTATCCGCGTCATTGCTGTCGATGACCATGCAATTGGGAATTCCCACATAAAACTCCTGCACGTGTCCGGGCCCCAGCCATACCGCCACACGGTTAGAAGGATCCACACTTTCCTCAACGATCTCAGAAAGTCGTTTCCCTGTTGAGATCTCAATCCCCTTCATGCAAAGGACGAACGTTTTATTTTTCAAAGAAAACCGAGAAAGCTCCGTTTCAAAAAACGAACGAAGACCTTGTGATCCGATGGAAACTACGATCACCTCCGCATCACAAACGCAGGAAAGATCGGTTGAAAGATTGATGCTTTCGGGAAGCGACAAAAGATCGTTGCTTCGGGTTTCCAAAAAGGCGCGCATATGCTTTGAGGACTCTCTTCCGTACAAGGTCATTTTATGCCCCAAGCGATCCAGATACCAGGTAATCAGCGAACCCCAACGTCCACAGCCAACCACTGTAATTTTCAATGCATTTCTCCTTTTATGTTCAACTTCACTTCTATTATATCCTTTTTGAAAGGATTTGTCAAGATGTCCCCCGATCCGCCCTTCTTATTACGATTGCTCCGCGCATTTGCTCGATGTCTTCTTTTTTCGGGGCTTGCGTCCCCTCCCTCAGGCACGCAGCACTTCCGAAAGCAACCGCCTCACGCAAGCAACCTTGCTTGCTCTTCCCGCTTCGAAGCGCCGACAGAAAGCCTGCGATGGCACTGTCTCCCGCACCAATGGTGGATCGCACCGCTATCTCGGGAGCATTCGCCACAAAAGCGCCTTCCCGACAGAATAATACAGCCCCCTTCTTTCCTAACGTAATCATTACGTTTTCCATGCCCAAGCAATGCAATTTTTCAGCAGAAAGAAGTGCGTCCTCAAGGGTATCTGTTTTTTTGCCAAGATACTCTGCAATCTCCTCTTCATTCGGCTTGATCAGATACGGATGGCACTCCACAAGATCAAGAAGTGTAAAGGTCTTGGAATCGATCACAAGACGCGCTCCGCGTTCCGAAAGTGTTTGCAAGAAACGCTTGACACTCTCCATGGAAAGTCCTTCGGGAACACGTCCCGTAAAGGTCAAAATGCTTTGATCAAGCTTCTCATGCTCCAGCACCTCTTCAACGCGTGAAAGAAGCGTTTCATCCACGGAAAAGCCGGAAAAACTGACGCGAGTCTCGGAAGCATTGTCCGTATGAATCGTAATATTCTCACGAATCCGTCCTTCCACCTCAATTTCACGCCACGTCATCCCTTCCTTGGCAAGTGCATTTCGAAAATCGGGAGCGTTTTCCTTTCCCAAAACAACGAGGGCAAGATTCTCCACTTCGGCGGCACTCAATGCCCGTGAAATATTGATTCCCTTTCCTCCCACATCACGGGAAATCACAGTAGCAAGATTTTCATGTGCCACTTGAAAGCATGGAATGTGACAGTGTACGTCAAAAGCAGGGCTGAGCGTGAGCGTTATAATCTTCATAGGCATTCCTCCAAAATAAATCCCGATTCAAGGAAAATCAAAAAACAATTGCTTCATTCAAATGCCGGCATCCTCGGATGGCGTTTTTTTAAAGAAAGATTTGTAGCTTCGGTAAAAAACACTGTAATCCGAAAATCCGCATTTTGCACATGCATCGGACGGACGTTCTCCACCGCGAATCATCGTCTGTGCCAACAGCAAACGCTTATCGGTAATGTATTTTTTAGGAGTTTGATGAATTTCCTTTTTGAAGAGTTGAAACAAATAGCTTTCGCTTACAAACAAATGGTCCGAAATTTCAGAAATTGTTTTCAGCGTTAAAAGATGATCGTTGATATAGGCAATCGCCTCGGAAAGAACAGGATTGAGTACTGTCGCATTTCGAACAATCTTTTTGCGTGATGCGATGACTACGTCGTATATAAGCTCCGTCATAAGTGCCGGAAACAGCTTTTCCAGATCTTCCGCTGCCAAGCTTTGCAAATAATGATCGATTTTGTGGAAGAAGCGGTCGATCTCAACTTCTTTTGAAAGGTCGATCACCTCCAGGCTGTCACCGAAAAGAGAGGTTAATGAAACACCAAGCAAAAAATTGTCAACTCCGATGATATACCGTTCGCAAGTCGCGGGAGAATCGATCTGGATAAAATGATATTTCATCGGTTGTATCAGCAGCAGATCTCCGGGCTTCAATTTATACTTTCGATCTTCAATCACGTGTGTTGCATCACCGCGAACGAAATAAATGATCTCATACTGATTGTGCGTATGCATGCAAAAATAATCATTTGGAGGCACGGGCATAATTTCATGCTTGTATCCGATCTTTGTGTCCTTTGATTCAAATTGAAAATGAATTGCCATCGTCGCCCCCCCTTTCTTATTATTGTTATTATATCACATCATTTCAGTTTTTGCAATCAAAATTATATTTTTAACAATGTACATTGTTAAAAATATCCATTACAATATAAGCATCACAAAAAAGAAAGGATTTTTCAATATGAAAAAATTAAGAGTTGCCATCATCGGACAAGGAAGAAGCGGTCGCGATATTCATGGAAATTACTTCCTCAACCCCGAAAACGATATCATTGAAGTCGTTGCGGTTGTGGATGCCATTGCAGACCGCCGCGAGCGTGCCAAGGCTGACTTCGGCTGCGACGTATACGAGGACTACAGAGAGCTGTTTGACAGACACGACATCGATCTGATCGTCAATGCATCCTTTTCCCACCAGCATTATCCGATTGCGAAGGATTGTCTGGAGCACGGCTACAATGTCCTTAACGAAAAGCCCTTTGCAAGAACCTATTACGAAGCAATGGATCTGATCAATACGGCAAAACAAAAAGGACTTCTGGTTACCGCATTCCATCAGTCCCTCTACGGTCCCACCATCTTCAAGATCAAAGAGGTGCTCGCCTCGGGTAAGCTCGGAAGCATCAAGCAGATCAATATGTGCTGGAGCGGATTTTCCCGCCGTTGGGACTGGCAAACACTTCAAAGTCACTGTGCGGGAGGCGTTTACAACACCGCCCCTCACCCCATCGGAATCGCGCTTGATCTGATTGACTGGGCACCCGACGCAAAGGTCGCTTTCTCTCATCTTGACAGAGCATTGACCAGCGGAGATGCCAACGATATGGCAAAGATCATCATCACCGCCGCCGACAAGCCCCTGATTGATATTGAGGTCAACTCTGCCGATGGCTTCCCCAACCAAAACATCAAAATTCTCGGAGACCGCGGCTCTTTGCTCTGCGGTTGTGTCGGTGATGTCAAAATCAAGTATATCGTTGACGAGGAGCTTGATCCTCGTCCCGTAACCGCAGAGCCGTTGCGCCATCCCGAAACAGGACACCCGATGTATTGCTCCGAAAAGCTTCCCATTCACGAAGAAACACTTTCCACCGAGGGAGATCTTTTGGTTTTCCACACACGCTATTTCTATGAGCGTCTGTACGATACCATGATCAATGGTGCTCCCCTTTACGTCACGGCAGAAAAGGCTGCAAAAGCGATCGAGATTATTGAGGCGGTACACGCACAAAATCCGCTGTCCGTAAAATATTGAACGGTATTCAGAAACCCACAAGGAGAAACGCACATGAAGCTTGGAGTAAGTAATTACAGCTTTGGAAAATACATGAGAGAAACGGGATGCTCCATGGAGGAGATCTGTGATCTGACGAAAAAGATCGGATTTGACTGCATCGACTTCACGCAGGACTCTGTGAAAGGTTATGATGATCCCGTAGCACGCGCAAAGGAGCTCCGCGCATACTGTGACAGCATCGATCTTCCCATCGGTGCATATACCATGGGAGCAAACCTTACAGGCGGTGAATGGACGGAACAAACACAGAAAGAATGGATCCAAACACTCAAGAGTCACGTTGATATCGCAGAAGCATTCGGTGTCACTGTCATGCGCCATGATATCGGATTCTCTCTTCCCGATGGAAAAACGTGGGAGGATTCTATTCCCCACGTCGCCCCCATCATCCGCGAGGTCACACTCTACGCAAAGGAAAAGGGAGTACGCACCTGCTCGGAAAACCACGGAATGATCTTCCAGGAGCCCGAGCGTATGGAAGCATTCTTTAAAGCGGTCAACGACAGCAACTACGGCTGGCTCGTGGATATCGGAAACTTCTACTGTGCCGACGTCGATCCGCTCTATGCGATTGATCGCGCGATCCCTTACGTCATGCACGTTCATGTTAAGGATTTTCTCTACTTCAAAAAAGGCGAAAAGGAAATTCTTCCCGAGGGATTGTTCTTCAACCGTTTTGGGAACGGTCTGCGCGGCACCATCCTCGGACACGGTGTCGTCCCCGTGATTGAAGCCATCAGAAAGCTTAGAGAATGCGGCTATGAGGATGAAATCACCCTCGAATTTGAGGGTGCGGAGGACTGTCTCCCTGCCGTGGAAGCATCCTTCAAATACATGAAAAAAATTTCAGAGCTTCCGGTGAACAATGCATGAGTTTGCTTGATTCCTTAAAAAGAATCCAAAAAAGTAAAGGAGATTTTAAAATGCTGAGGATCAAAAGTGACAAAATCATCGTCGACGGTGCACTCATTGACGGTTTTATCTATACAGAGAATGACAAGATTCTTGATGTCACAACAGAGTACCGAGAAGCGGATGAAAGCTATGACTTTACGGGAAAATACGTTTCGCCAGGATTTATTGATACTCATACGCACGGTGCGAAGGGATACGGATTTTATCTTACCTCTCCCGAAGAAGTTGCCGCGGCATGCAACTATCATCTCTTGCACGGAATGACTACCATTCTCCCGACCATTATCGCATGTCCCCATGAGCACACCAAGAAAACGATTGATGCGTTTCTCTCGGCACGTGCGCAATCTTTGATTTTTTCCAATGCCCCGGGAGTTCATATTGAAGGACCTTATCTTAACCGTGAGCAGTGTGGCGGTCAGCCCGCGCATTACATCACTCCACCGATCAAGAACGACTATACGGAGCTCATGGAAACGTACGGTGACGCAATAAAGCGTTGGACGTATGCTCCCGAATTTGACCGCGACGGCGAATTCTGTAAATATATTACAGAGCGTGGAGTGATCGCCTCCGCAGGACATTCCAATGCACTGTACTCGGATATGTGCGTGGCGATTGACAACGGCTGCAATTTGGTCACGCATCTGTATTCCTGCACCTCTACGGTAACACGCGATCACGGCTTCCGAAGACTCGGTGTGATCGAAAGCACTTACCTCAGAGATGAGCTTTGGGCAGAAATGATTGCAGACGGAAAGCATTTGCCTCCCGATCTGATTCGCATGATCGTTCGGATCAAGGGCACCGACCGTCTCATTGTCACGACAGACAGTATTGATCTGACGGGCACCGACCAAACCGAGCTTAAGTCCGAAAATGCCACAAGCTACATCATCGAGGACGGTGTAGCCAAGCTTCGCGACCGCAGCGCCTTTGCCGGAAGCATCGCCACGGGAGACACTTTGATCCGTACGCTGACCAAGGAATGCGGATTTGGTATTGAGGAAAGCGTAAAAATGCTAACCAAAAACCCTGCAAAGCTTCTCGGACTCAAAAAAGGAATCCTTGAAAAAGGGTATGACGCGGATATCGTCGTTTTTGATGATGATATCCGGGTTTCCGCCGTATTTGTCCTTGGAAAAAGATTTGTGCTTTAAAAAAGTAGCATTCTTACAAGAGTTTGTTTTATACTCAAGCAAAGGACGATTTCAACTGTCAACGAACAATTTTATGGGAACCTCTAAAAATTGATTCCCGAATTTAGATTTTGCGCTTCAAATGCGAAATTTTACGAATTTTGAGCGTGTGAAGCGCATCCACGCCGAAAATTCGTTGTAAATGAGGCTAATAGCCCCTAAAATCGGTCTTTATCA
>JAZSMX010000042.1:0-7490 GCA_045536125.1 Eubacteriales bacterium
CCGTCCCGAGCGAGGACCAGATGAAGGGGCCCAAGGCGATTTCCTGAAAACGCGCCGCCCCTATGACCGTGTGTGGATTTGCACACGGTCATAGGGACGTTTTTTGCAAGAACTCTCACAGATAATCCTTTGGCGACACACCGAAATACTTCTTGAATTCACGGGAAAAATGGCAGGGTTCACTGTAGCCGCAAAGAACCGCCACTTGGGAGACACCAAACTCCTTTGCCGCAAGAAACCGTGCCGCATACTCCATTCGCCTTTGAATGATGTATTCCTTGGGAGACGTATGAAAACGCGCATCGAATATTTTTCTGAAATAAACCTCGCTGATATGACAAAGCGCGGCAAGGTGTGCCACCGTCAGCTCGGGATCGGTAAAGCGTTGCTCAATTTCCGCGATCGCGGGTTGAATCAAATCCAGCTTCGCATTGGGAAGATAGGGCGCACTCGCTTCTCGCTGCATTTCAGCGATCGCCTCATAGATTGCACACATCGCCAAAGGGTGGCATAGGGAGCTGTAAGCCTTCCATTCCTCGCAGGCTGCTTGAAAGCTCTTTTTGACCGAATCCGTTTTCCTTAAATTCACGGCAAACGGGCGGTCGTCAATGTCGGCATCAAAATTGATCGCATAGCACCCACCCGCGCGAATCGCTTTTACGTAATACGAGGATTTCTTAGGTAAATAAAACAGCGTTTCCCCTTCTACCCGCAAAACCTGTCCGTCCGAAAAGCGGTACTCCTTGATTCCGTCGGCATCGTTCAGAACGAAGCCGTGATACGGACGGTTCTTGTGTACGGCGCTTCCCTCTCCCGGAGGAACATAAAGCGCAAAACTGATTGTTTCAACGACAACCTCACTCCACTCACTCTTCATGCCTTCACCTCACAAAAAAATCAACGGATCGTCGCATTGAATCATCCATCATATATTTTATCATTTTGTTTCGATTTCGTCAAGTGTTTTGTTTTTTTCATTTACAAAAGCGTCAAAAAAGCGTATGATAGCCTTGGAGGTGATCTTATGAAGTACGTCAAGCAGCAAGATTACGAATATATCATGGGAAAATACCATGAAACCAATCGTTTTTGCCGTAAGGATGCGTTCTTTGCGAATGAAAACGGCATGAGAGGAGAAGAAATCCTCTCCGGTATTCTCAAAAACGACGAACAGTATCAGCATCTTCCTCACCCGATCCGCAAGGCACGGGCGCTGGAATATGTTTTGAAAAACACAAAAATCAGATGTGATGCGCGTGACCCGTTCCCTGCGATCAATATGATCGACCGCCCCCTGGAGAAAACGCTGATCAATCGGTGGCAGGACGAGATCTTCGGGATGGTGATCCCCGAGGTGGAAGCCCGTCGCGCGCAGCTGGAAACCGACGGCATTGTAACGATCTGGCCGGATTACGATCACAGTGTCCCCGTGTGGGATCGGTTGTTTGCGCTCGGCTTTGGAGGAATCCTTTTGGAAAGCGAGAAAATCCGCGCAAGCAAGGAACGGACAGAGAAGGAAGAGGCGTGTTTTGAGGGGATTAAGATCACCTATGAAGCCGTTCTTGCGTTTCTGGATCGATTGATTGAAATTGCCCCCACAAACAAGATGAAAGTCTCTTTGGAAAATCTTCGGAGCGGTGCGCCGAAAACCTTTTACGATGCGCTCCTTCTGTCCTACCTGTATTTCATGATCAGCGAACACATCGACTGTCTTCAGGTGCGCTCGCTCTCCTGCTTCGACCGTTCATTTTATCATTTTTACAAAAACGACCTGGAAAACGGTGTGACGGAAGAAGAGATCAGAACCGACCTTGCCTATTATTTCCTGCAATTTACTGCCATCGGTAACTATTGGAATCAGCCCGTATATCTTGGAGGAGAAAATGCCGACGGGTCTACGGTGACCAATGAGCTTTCCTACCTATTCCTCGACGTCTATGATCAAATGGGAATCTATAATCCGAAAATACAGATCAAGGTCTGCCATTCAACGCCCAAGCCCTTTTTGCAGAAAGCCCTTGACATGATCCGCCGAGGTCACAATTGCATTGTATTTGTATCCGATATGACGATTCGCAAAGCACTGGAGCGCGCGGGTGCTTCTCCCGATGAGGCGCGCACCTGCAACGTGACGGGGTGCTATGAATACAGTGTACAAGGCGCTTACGGTGCAGGAATGAATTACCTCAATATGCTAAAACCGCTGGAATATGCTTTGCATAAGGGATGCGACGGTGTGAGCGGTGATTTTTCGGGGGAAGCAAGTCCCGCGCTGTCCGATTATGAAACCTTTGAGGATCTTTACACAGAATACAAGCGTCACCTGCTTCGCGTGATTGATCTTACGGTAGAAACAGTCAACGGATTTGAAGCATATCTTTCGGAAATCAATCCTCTTTCCATGCTTTCCGCAACCTTCCCAAGCTGCCTTGAAAAGGCAAAGGATGCCATTGGCGGCGGTGCTTGCTATAACACCTCCTTGCTTCTGTTTGGTTTTCTTGCCGATATTACCGACTCTCTCATGATGATCCGCAAATACGTATACGAAAGAAAAGAGCTCACGCTGGAAGAGCTTGTTACCGTTCTTGATCACAACTACAAGGGAGCGGAAAAGCTTCAAAAAAGGTTGCTTGCCGACCGCGAAAAATACGGAAACAACAAGGAGCGTCCCGATGCAATCGCGGTGGATCTGGTTACATTCATCACAGAGCACCTGTGCGGAAAAGCGAATGCGCGTCAAGGGAAATGGGGTTGCGGCTTCCACGTAGCCCGTATGTCGTATACCCAGGGCGCGTTGACCGCTGCCTCCCCCAACGGACGGCTCCGCGGTGAGGAGCTTTCCAAAAACGTTTCGGCATCCATGGGACAAAACCGCGAGGGAGCGACCGCCGCTATTCTGTCTGCTACCAAAATCGATGCAACCTCTTTTACCAGCGATGCCGCTCTCGACCTCGGGCTTCTCCCCTCCGCCGTCAAGGGCGAGGACGGATTGGAAGCAATGTATGGGCTGCTAATGACCTTCGCGCAGCGAAAAGGCCATGCTCTGCACATCAACGTATTTGATGCAGATACACTCCGCGACGCACAAAAGCACCCCGAAAAATATCAGGATCTTCAAATCCGTGTCTGCGGCTGGAACGTGCTTTGGAATAACATTGTCAAGGAAGAACAGGACGGTTTTATCCGCCAGGCGGAGGCATTGGTATAAAATTATTTTTAGTGCGTCACAGAAGAAAATGAAAAAATATGACGCATCGAGATTCCATAAGAATGGAATACGATCAATACATCAAAATGACGTTCTCGGAGTGTAAAAATGAAAGCAACGATTTTTGAAATCAAACGCTTTGCCGTCCACGACGGTGACGGCATTCGCACCACCGTATTCTTTAAGGGCTGCCCCCTCAGATGCGTATGGTGTCACAATCCCGAAGGGCTCTCCCATTCGCCGCAGATTGCCTACTATGCACACAAATGCATCGGTTGCGGTGAGTGCCAAAGGGAACACTTTGACGTATCCGACTGTCTCGGGGAAGCAAGAATTCTTTACGGCAAGGAAATTACGTTGGAGGAGCTCCTTCCGACCGTCCTGGAGGATCGGGAGTTTTACAGCAATTCGGGAGGCGGTGTCACCCTTTCGGGCGGTGAGTGCCTGATGCAAGCCGATTTCTGTGCCGCGTTTCTTGAGCTTCTGAAGAACGAAGGAATCAACACCGCCGTAGACACCTGCGGCTTTGTCAAGCGTGAGGCACTGACAAAAGTGCTTCCCTACACGGACGTGTTTTTGTACGATCTCAAGGCGTTTGACGAAGACGTTCATATCCGTTGCACGGGAGCTTCGAACCAACCGATTCTTGAAAATCTCAAATACCTTGATGCCTGCGGCAAAGAAATTGAGATCCGCATTCCTTACGTTCCCGAATACAACTCCGATCAAATGGAAAAGATTGCTCACTTTCTTTCCGATCTTGAGCACGTCACAAAGATCCGAGTCCTTCCGTATCACAATTTCGCGAAATCGAAATATGAAGCTCTGCATATGGAAAACACACTTCCCACAACGCTTCCGACGGAGGAAGAAGCGGAAGGCGCGCGGAATCTGATCCGTCAAATCACCGGCATTCAAGTCCTTGCTTAATCAGCACTCCGATGATCAAAGAAGACGGGGAGAGTAGCAAATGCGAAAACGCATTCGTTACTCATCCCCGTCTTCTTTGGTTCAAGAGCCTCTACTTATATAATCTCCAACCCGTTGGCATCGGGCAGCTTCGGATATACGTCATCCAATCGGTCGGAATACCAATATGCCACCGAGGAAATATCGTCCTGCAGCGGCAGATAGCGGTGTTCACTCCGCCATCCCAAAGCCTGAATGGTCACACGCAGATCCTCTTTGAAATAAACGGGATCGACAATATGCCAACGGTAAAGATTGAAATAGCGTTGCGATTTATAAATACCGTCAGTCGCACGCACCTTGGAAAGACCTGCATAAGGCGTTGTGAACTCCACGTATTTTCCGTCCACGTCAAAATTGTACGCGCCGCAAAAATAATCCTCGGTCCCCGTACCGCAAATGCTGGGGAAATCGCTGTCGCCGTCCATATAAAACTTGATTTCGCCTTCTCCCCACCATCCGTTGGATTTCACACCCCAATGCATGTAAGTGCCGACGTAATGTCCGTTTCCGCGAACATTGTCAAGAATCACGTAAGGCTCTTTATACGGGAGGGGATTGATGCGTCGGAACTGTGCATGGAAATACAGACTGTCCGAAGAAATTTCCTTTTCCTCACAGTCGATCTGATAAAACACCTTATGAGCCGCAACACCGATGTTTTCAAGCTCAACACGGAAGGACTTGAAATAAGGCATTTCAAAATAGCAATTCATTCCGCGCTTGGGATTGACGCAAATCGCAAGACTTGAGATCTGGCGGTATTCCGTTTCGTCCGCATTGGCAAAAAAGTCAGAGAGCGGAGCTTCCACAGAAGGATGCTCGCTGCCGTCAAAATAAATACGCAAGATCAGAAGCCGCCCTGCTGTGGCACTGTCCGTGATCCAGATATGCTTGATTGCCCCTTGCCCCTTAATATCCGCAAGAATACAGCTTGTCCCCGGCTCGATTACCAGGTAAGGATTGACCTTCCAGCCTTGCCCAAGCTCGCGCGAGGCATAGGAAGCACTTCCCTCCACCGCCATTCCCCCTTTTCCCTTCTCCCCCGTCAGATTTTCGGGTGATACGGAAAAGGTTCGGATCTTCTTTTGAGTCGTAAGGTTATGTAGCATGCTCATGTTCTCCTTTACAAAGCCTTCTGTAAATACATTATAGCAAATCTTTTTCCGTTTTACAATATCAAAAGAAAAAAACGCTTGATACACAAGCGTTTTTTCTTTTTTGGGCAACACCTTACTGCGCGTCCCGATTGGCAATCTCGATCTTAAGCCCCTCTTCCACCGACAAAAAATCGGAAGAGGTCAAGCCCGTTGCGGCAAGAATCTTTCGGTTGTCAATGACGCGGCTGTATTTTCGGTCGTAAAGATAGAGCCATTTTTTATAGGTCGTGACACAAGGATAGACCTCGATAAAATCCTCCTCGGAGCACCACGTCACGGGATAGCCGAAGAGCTTTGTATAAAGCTCTGCTACCTCACGCCAGGTAAGATTTTGCGCACTGGAAACCGTGTATGCCTCCCCATAGGTTTCGGGCTTTAATAAAAGATTGGCGATCAGCTTTCCGCTGTTTCCCGCCCAATCAATGCCGGCAACCAGATCCTGTGCCCATGTGGGAAGGCGAAGAGCGCCGTATGTATCCACCTGCTCGCGGATCTCGTTGTCGGAATAGACAAACAGATCGAAGCGTCTGTGGGAAAAGGAAATGACAGGACGCACGATCGTCCATGCTTCCCCCTTATGATACTTGTTTAAAAAATCCTCACAACGAGCCTTGGGAAGCGCATAATCCTCCACAGAGAGAAACTCTTGGTCGGTTGTGACGTCAAGAAGGCGCGGCGCATCCTCTGTCACGGGAATTTGCTCATTGGCATACACCCGATAGGAGGAAAGGAAGATCAGATGATCCGTTTTTCGGATCAAAAGCTCATGGATCGGTGCATACTCCTCGGCGGTTTTGTAATGAATAAAATTGACAATACCGTCGTAATGGCGTTTTTCCAGAAAAGAGGAAAGAAAATCAAGCGTTACGTTCTCCTTGTAAAACGTAAGCCGTTCACAGTCGGAAACACGGTCTTCAAGACAAATCACGTCCACCGCAGCGCCCTTTTCCAAAAGCTCTCGGGACACGTACGTTCCCAGCGTTCCACCGCCCGCGATCAACAGTATTTTTTTGTTTTGATACATACAGCTTCTTACCTCCAAAGCGTTCTCGTCATTCATTTTAGCACACTCGCATGGAAAATAAAATATGCAATCCTATAAAAAAGAGATACTATACTCTATGCGAAAATAAAGCTGAAGCATCCCCCCTGCCGCGCATACGCCGTGCAAGGGGGATCTTGGTATAATTTTTTTATGACGGCATGTCCTCAAGAACCAGCAATGCCTCGGTACAAAGCGTGCCGTCCGCATCCGTAATGCGAAAACGCATTCCGTCGTCACTCTGCGCGCGGTATACGCGAAGAGTGTGCCCGAAGGCTGCCTCGTGTAAAAAGGAAAGAACCAAGCCCTTGACACGGCGGCTGCAAATGTCGGGGGTAAAATCACAGAAAAGATTGGGGTAATGCGTGTTGTTCATATGCCCGTTATAATCAATATCGGAATATACGATCTTGCGCTCTCCCGCCAATTCCATATCCTCGGTACGCAGAACGCGAAGTCTCCTTGGTAACGGCAAAACACATGCCGCCTCCGCTTCTGCCCGAAAAGGAGATTCATCCGCTTTCAATAAGCGATGATTGGCAATATCCAACAGCGCCCACACAGAGCTCGCTTCCGCAACCGTTTTTCCGTTCCGAAGAATGGAAAAGCAACGGTGATAGGAGAGCCCACGGCTTTCACAAACCCAGGTAGATACCTCAATCTCATCGTCGGCGTACAAGGGCTCATGAATATAGATCGAAATGCTGCTCAAAAGGAAGGCAAGTCCCAATCTGTCTCTCATCTCATCCATCGAAAACAAAAGCGTTTTCAAATGCTCTCCCGCGGTCTCCTGCATATACATCAGAATTGCGGAGGGCGTTACGCATCGGTTCAAGTCCGTATCGTGCCATTTGACTGTATAGCGTTTTGAAAATTTCATATTCTTTTCCTGTTTGATCCCAATGTAATTTTCGGGGTGCCTCAAACTTGAAATTTGAGACACCCCGTGGGGTTAGTCAGATTTAGCGAGAATCGTCGAATGTGACAACCCCTTTGTCAACTCCGTCTCAACGAACGGAGCATTTTTTGATTCGCGGATTACTCCTCAGTGGATTCCTTCGTGGGTTCCTCTGCGGTTTCCTCCGTGGATTCCTCTGCGGTTTCCTCCGTG
>JAZSMX010000127.1:0-3242 GCA_045536125.1 Eubacteriales bacterium
CGTTCCGAATGCCATTCCGGGATCCATTCGCACCACGAGATCGTTCGGCGCGGCTTCGAATTTTTCCCACGCGGGCACGATCACAAGTCGCTCTCCGATGCGGATCGGCTTGTAATACGCCTTCCACGAGTTTGCCCAATCCTCCTCACAAACGCCAACGGTCTCTGTCTTAATCGGCTCAAGCCCCGTATCGGCAAAGCGCTCCTTGAGGAACGCCATACACTCGGCAACGCTTCTGTCAGCCGGCAGATAGACCGATACCGATGCCACGGTCTTATCGGCGTTCAGGATTGCTTCATCGATCAGATCTCCGTAGCAGGTTTTGAGGTCGATGTCACTGTAATCCTCGATTTGAAGATTGTTGGAAACCATACTCATGATCGCCGTCAGGTCATCGAGCTTTCCAAGCGGAACCGTGACCTTGATCTGCGTCCACGTATCCTCCGTTCCATAGTCACCGCATACGTAATCCTGATCTATCATGCCTTCTCCTTATTTCTGTCCAAAGATCTTTTTAAAAAATTGCTTGTGCTTTGCGTAATTGCTCTCACCGCAGCTGTCTGCAAATGCCTTCATCGCCGCCTTTTGCTTGTCGTTGAGTCCCTTCGGAATCTCAACGGTAACACGGAAGATCAAGTCACCGCGTCTTCCGTTTCCGTTGACGTACGGAACACCCTTGGAACGCATGGTAAACTTCGTGCCCGGCTGGGTTCCCTCGGGAATGTTGTATTTTTCATTTCCTTCAAGCGTGGGAACGTCAATTTCCGCACCCAGCGTCGCTTCCGCAACGGTCAAGGGTACTTCACAGTAAATATCGTAGCCGTCACGCTCAAACACAGCATGCTGACGCACGGCAACCGACAGGATCAGATCTCCCGCAGGTCCTCCGTTTCTTCCGTCATTTCCCTGTCCGCGCAACGCTACGCGCTCTCCATGATCGATTCCCGCAGGGATGGAAACCGTCAGACGCTTATTTTCGCGCGTCATTCCCGAGCCGCGACACTTTGAGCAAGGATTCTTGATGATCTTTCCGCTTCCGCGGCAAGCATCGCAGGGGGCTGTGGACTGGAAGGACATGCCTCCCATTCTTTGAACGCGGCGAACCTGTCCGCTTCCGTGACAGACCGAGCAGGTTTCAGCCCCCGATCCGTCCGCAGCGCCCGTTCCCTTACAGTCACCGCAGCGGCAGACTCTGGAATAGGAGATATCCTTCTTCACACCAAACACCGCTTCCTCAAAGGAAATGGTCACCGTCGTTCCGATATCGTCTCCCTGAACGGGACCGTTGCGACGTCGTGCACCGCCTCCGCCGAATGCGCCTCCGAACATACCGCCCAGAATATCGCCAAGATCGCCGAAGTCGCCGAATCCGCCAAAGCCGCCAAAGCCGTCTGCGCCACCGCCCATGGAGGGATCGAATGCCGCATGTCCGAACTGATCGTACTTCGCCTTCTTTTCGGCATCGGAAAGCACTTCGTACGCTTCGTTGGCTTCCTTAAATTTTTCCTCCGCAACCTTATCTCCCGGATTCGTATCGGGATGATATTGCTTTGCGAGCTTATAATATGCTTTTTTGATCGTGCCCGCGTCGGCATTTTTGTCTACGCCCAGCACCTCATAATAATCTCTCTTGTCTGCCATATAAACCCTTTCATGACGTTGTATTTCTGTCATCCGCGTTTATTTTGAACAAATAGACACGGATCACCGAAATACACCTTACGGGAAAGGCGCAAACGCGCCTTTCCCGATCGTGTAAAATCTTACTGATTATTCTGAGAATTATCCTCGTAGCTTGCGTTGTAGTAGGTTCCGTCCTGTCCGTCAGCACCTGCGTTGGGATCTGCTCCCGCAGCACCTGCCCCTTGAGCATAGAGCTTCTCGGAAATCTTGTAGAAGGACTTCTCAACTGCCTCGGTGTCTGCCTTGATCGCCTCAACGTCGCCGCCCTTCAGCGTCTCCTTCAGCTTTTCAATCGCATCCTTCACCGTCTGAACGTCTGCGGGATCAGCCTTGTCGCCAAGCTCCTCCAAGGTCTTCTCGCTCTGGAAGATCAAAGACTCTGCATGATTCTTTACGTCCACAGCCTCTCTTGCCTTCTTATCCTCTTCCGCGAACTTCTCTGCATCTGCCACGGCACGGTCGATGTCTTCCTTGCTCATGTTGGTGGAAGAGGTGATCGTGATGTGCTGCTCCTTACCCGTGCCCTTATCCAAAGCGGTTACGTTAACGATACCGTTGGCGTCGATGTCGAAGGTAACCTCGATCTGAGGAATTCCTCTGGGAGCGGGCGTGATGCCGTCAAGGATGAAGCGACCGAGCGTGGTGTTGTTCGCAGCCATCTCGCGCTCACCCTGGAGAACGTGAATTTCAACGGAGCTCTGTCCGTCAGCCGCGGTGGAATATACCTGGCTCTTCTTTACGGGGATGGTGGTGTTTCGGTCGATGATACGGTTGAATACACCGCCCAGCGTTTCAATACCGAGGGAAAGAGGCGTTACGTCAAGAAGCAGAAGATCCTTAACCTCGCCGCCGAGAACGCCGCCCTGAATTGCCGCACCGATGGCTACGCACTCATCGGGGTTAATTCCCTTGAAGGGCTCTTTGCCGATAAACTTCTTCACAGCCTCCTGAACGGCAGGAATTCTCGTAGAACCGCCGACGAGAAGCACCTTGTCGATCTGATTGACCGTCAGTCCCGCATCGGAGAGTGCCTTCTTGGTGGGAACAATGGTTCTTTCAACAAGATCGGAGGTGATGCGGTCAAACTCAGCACGGCTCAACGTTGCCTCAAAGTGCAAAGGTCCTGCCGCGGTTGCGGTGATAAAGGGCAGATTGATGGACGTGGAAGCCATACCGGAAAGCTCGATCTTTGCCTTTTCAGCGGCATCGCGCAATCTCTGGAGCACCATCTTATCCTTGCGCAGATCCACACCGTTCTCCTTCTGGAACATATCTGCCATCCAGTCGATGATTCTCTGGTCGAAATCGTCACCGCCGAGTCTTGTGTCACCGTTGGTGGCAAGCACCTCGAAGACACCGTCGGAGATCTCAAGAAGAGATACGTCGAACGTACCGCCGCCAAGGTCGAAGACCATGATCTTCTGGTTGTCTTCCTTATCCATACCGTACGCCAGAGCGGCGGCGGTCGGCTCGTTGATGATTCTCTTGACCTCAAGACCGGCGATCTTGCCCGCGTCCTTGGTGGCCTGACGCTGTGCGTCCGAGAAGTAAGCGGGGAC
>JAZSMX010000144.1:0-22731 GCA_045536125.1 Eubacteriales bacterium
CCATCTTATTGACCTTCGCGATGATCAAATTGTTCCCCGTTGCCACAATATTCTTCGGGTTGCTGATTGTTTTATAGCCGCCGTCACTGTACATACACTTCATGTCATCATAAGAACCGTACAGCACACCGTTGACGTAGATGCGGTAAGCGGGATCCTCAAGGTCAAGGACAAACTTGATATGCGTCCATTCGTTTGCCGGCATGTTCTCGGCTCCCGTTGCGGTCATGTTACCGTCATAGCCTTTGATCACACCCGTCTTCAGATTGATATCAAAGAGAGACAGGTACTGTCCCAGATACGTCTCTCCGGTGTCACCGTCTTCCACCTGGAAATTATGAAGCTGCAATTGAACGGTTGCATTCTCCGCCGATGCGTTGCGTCGGAAATCCGCTTCATAGATCATGTATCTGCCGTTACTTTGATCAAATGCCGCGTGCTTCAGGAAAAACGACTTGTCATAGTTCGAGTCGTTACCGTACGAAGCATAGGTAGCGCCGCTGTAAAGGAAGGGAACGCGAACGAACGTGTTGCTCTCCCCATCGGCAGTCTCGGAAAGCACCTTGTTGTAAGGGGTTGTCTGCGCAAAGTCATTCCCCGCCGTCAAGGTGTTCCCTACCGTGTACTGCTCAAAGTCATTCGATACCGTGACGGGAGGAGGAGCAACGGGAGGCGTCATTGCAATGCCCTTTCCGAAGCGCACGTTGTCCACGTAGACAGAGGTCTTCCCCCACAAGCTCGGATCGGCATTGTCATTGCTCCAGTTATCATCCGCAAAGCCCGGCATCATGTAACCCATGGCAAAGGTGTTCGCGGACAGTGTAATGTTCTTTATTCCGGATCCGTAAGCTCTTGCACTTCCCAGAACGGTCTCTCCGCCAGCGTCGCGATAGGCCAGAATGTACAGACCGGAGGAAAGATCCATATAGATGACAACGGTAAACCACGTATTCGGCGAAATTTCGACGTATTCCACGCCGTGCGCGGCATAGACGATATCTGTATTGGAATTCATCCAACGGTCCGATTTGGAGGTATCCAGATACAGACGGTATTTGCCGTTGTCCGCCGAGCGAATGCTGGCAAAAGTAAGACCGGAAGCACTCGTGCCACCGTTATCCAACTCACAAGTAAACGCTCCCACTGAGCGGATACCAAAGTTGAATTTCTCGTTTTCAGCCCCAGCCGGAACGTCGATGTAATAATCGGCGGAAGCCGTGATCTTTCCCTCGTTCATCGTATAGGAAAGCGCGGGGCTCTTCGCATAGGTACTGTGGTATACGTTGGTAAGCCAAGCAGCGTTCTCATGCTCGCCGTCAACGTCACGGACGTAGCAGAAACCGTCTGTCATCGCATACCTTGTTGCGGTCTTGTTGGCAACCTCCTCTGCGGTAGAGGGGGTGTACGTACCGAAGTCGAAGGTTTCAAAGTGAATGGCATCACGGTCAATCACAGGCGCGTTTTCCGTGTGTTTGATCTCTACGTTGTCCATATACACGGAGATTTGTCCCGGTGTGGACGTATTGGAACCGTTACTCAACGCATAACCCATGGCAAGGGTGTTCGCGTTCAGTGTAATATTCCTCATTCCGGTGACAGGCTTAAATCCACCGTCGCTGTACGAAGCACGAGGTCTCGCCTCTCCCAACACGATGCTTCTCTCGGCATCACGGTAAGACAGGATGTAAAGACCGGATACAAGATCGAAATCGATCACAATGGTAAACCAGGTGTTGGCTTCGATCAAGACAGAATCCACACCGGTGCTGGCATAAAAGATATCTTCGTTGGCATTCACGTAACCGCCGGACTTAGAGGTGTCCAGATACAGGCGATAAGTACCGTCGCCGACAGATCTGACGGAAGCAAAAGCAGGCCAGTTTCCGCTGGTCACTGCAGTGCCGCTTGAGTTGACCGTGTCCGACACAAAGGTGGCGCCACCCGTAGAACGGATCGCAAAGTTCAAGTTCTCGGCTTCTGCTCCCGAGGGAACGTTGATGTAGTAATCGGCGGAAGCCGTCAGCTTCCCCCCATTCTCCGTATAGGAAAGCGTGGGGCTTCTGTCAAAGCTGCCGTGGTATACGTTCGGTATCCAGGCAACGTTGTTATGCTCTCCGTCCACGTCACGGACGTAGCAGAAGCCGTCTGACATCTTGTACTCCGTTGCAGTTCCGGCAGCAAGCTGCTCCTCGGTGCTGGCGGTATACGTTCCTGTGTCAAACGTTTCCCGGAAAAGCGTTTTCGCGTCGGCGGCAAATGCCGTCAACCCAAAAACGGGAAGCATGGTGACGATTGCCATCACAAAGGACAGCACTCTCTTTTTGTTCATGATAAACCTCCTGTTTTTTAATTTTTTACGCATTAAAATCGTTTTGCGAACCAAGCGGAGCCCGACCCCTTATCGGTTCGATTCCGTTTGATTCCCGTGGTACCTTATTATATCACATTTGTTTTTGCATGTACATTGCATTTTTTACTTAAAATATTGCATTTTTTACCGAATTATTCGTGCGATTGGCACAATATACAATTCCAAGGAGGGTAAACTGTATAATATGCACAATTTGTATAAAGTGGATTTTTGAAACTGAATTTTGAAAGAGGCATAGGGCGAAACGGTGACGCTTTGATACCGCGGATTCGGAATGTCGGTGCAAAATTCAGTGAATAAATAGAATTACCGGAGAATATCAACAGAGAATCAACCGACATTTCTATCGCGTGTCGTTACAATAAAAGTACTACGCGGAGACACATTCAGGATGGAATTAAAATGCAAACAGAACCGTGGATGCAAAAGCACCCGCAACCGATATCCATTCCTTATAGGACAGCTTTTCGCGAAAAGCAAATGCTGAAACGAGGGCGGAGAGCACGATCACGCCTCCCGAAACGAGCGGGAACTGTACCGATGCGGGAACACCGTTTGCCGCGAGCAAATGTAAAAAGTTGCCGGTATAGGCAGCTGCACCGATCAACGCCATGAAGCAGAGCGGCTTGATTTTCAACGTCCTCATGATTTGTTGACACTTCTCCTCACGGTTGCGTAAAAGCGCAAAGCCCAGCAGCACCAAACTGAAAATCGCCGTCAGTGCACAGGAGATCACGGTAAAGCTGACCTCATCCACCGTTCCATCACTGATCTGGTGCGCCTTCGCAATTACACCCGTCAAGCCGTTGATAACGAAAATCAACAGGCAAAGCGCAAAAAACAAATATTTTTTCTTTCGCGGTGTATTTGTATTGCTCTCCTTGTTCGGCTGCGGTGTCTGCCATAGCGCTTGCAATATGATAAATACGGTCAGCAAAAGCGTGCCGAGGGCTTTTCCAAAAGAAATATCCTCTTGCAAAAACACAATCCCGTAAAAGAACGGAAGAAGCATTCCGCCAAGCATCATAAACATACTGTATATAGCAAGACTTCCCATGGAAAGCACCTTGATCCCCACCGTATAATACGGAATCATCACAATGGCAAACAATGCCGCCCAAAGGAAAGAAGGCAGAGAACACTCTATAGAAAATCCACCGACGAACAGAAACAAAACAGCACCGATCGTGCCCGTAACGGTCAACATCACAAGCGCGGTCACCGTCGTTTGTCTGACCGAGCCCTCATAAAGCTTGGTAAAGGCAAACTGCCCCGCAAAGCAAAACACCGCCAATAAAATAATCATGTAATCTATCATCACACAGTTCCATCCAATCTCAGTTTCATTTGAATTATAGCACTCAAAATCATTGCTTGTATAGGAATCCCTTCCTGAGAATAGCATTATTTTCCCGACTTCTAAAAAGCAATTGACATTTTTTGATTCACGCGCTATAATGAAGCCATGGAATGCATATTTAACAAAGAAAAACTGAAAGAAGTTCTGTCTGATTTTTACAACAGTACCGGGATCGCCGTTGCTTTATACGACGTGTATGAGGAGGACATTATGCACGCCGCGATCCTCTCACCCTATTGTAGGCATATTCGCGACTGCGGAGAATGCGTCAAGTATTGCAATCAATCCAACCTAATTCACATGAAGGAGGCTTCCCTACATCGCCAACCCAGCCGTTATACCTGCCACGCGGGGCTGATGGAAATGGTCTTTCCCATCATATACGACGACGTTTTGATTGCCTACATCCAGATCGGACAATTCCGTGATGCGGAGCAGCACTATTCCGCGGCAGACAAGTTGCCCGAGATTGCCGAGCGATACGGGCTATCCTCAGAGCAGCTTCTGTCTCTCTATGAAGAGATTCCCATTGTTTCGGAAGAAAAGCTGAACTCCTTATGTCACATCATCGATATTCTTATCAAATCCTTTTGGGTAGATGGCTTGATCACCTACCATCGCAGTATGCTGTCGATCAAGATTGAGCGTTATATTGAAGAGCACCTCTGCGAGAACATCGGATTGAATGAAATCTGCAATGAATTTTATCTTTCCAAAAACGCAGCCTACCGCTTATTCCACAATGAGTTTCATACAACCGTCAACGATTTTATTATAAAAAAGCGCTTAAAGCAAGCACAAGAGCTATTGCAGTCCAAGCCGGAGCTCAACGTGACGCAGATTTCTTCCCTCTGCGGATTTCCCGACTATAACTACTTTATCAGACTTTTCAAAAAGCAGGTGGGAAAAACGCCCCTGCAATTTCGGAACTTCCTTCCCCAACAGTAAGGGGAATCGCCTTTTGAATTTTCAAAAAAACGGGCACATCCTGACCGATGTGTCCGTTTTTTGTTACCCATCAAGTACTCGACCTCCTATGGCGTTGCAATTTTCGATGGATTTCGGCGGAGCGAGCCGCAGGAAAGTGCGGACTTTTCTTCAAGGTGAGCTACGACGTAAGACACGGAAATTGCACGTCGTAGGGCTTACAGGTTCGAGTCCTTGATTTGTAACCCGTTGATCGACTGCAAGATCTGCTCGCAGATTTGCTGCATTCCGAGAGTTGTGGGATGCCCCGAAATTTTATCAATATGATCAAGCGCAACAAACTCCGCGCCAACGTGTTCCGCCGCGTGCTTGATACACGCGACCACCTCCGCCTTGATATCGCAGTTTCCGATGAAAATCAGCCTTGCTTGCGGATGATTCTGTCGCAACGTATGTGCAAAATAGCAGATCGCAGGCAAAACGTTGAACAAATCCGTCTCTTCCCAATCGGCATATTGCTCCTCCCCCAGGGGAGCGTTCGACCAACTGTCGTTGGTGCCACCGAAGATAAACATCGTATCAACCGCGTTGGCGTCGAAAAAGCCTTCATTCAACAGAGTTCTGTATCGGAAAATAAAGGATGAGGACTGAGAGCAGTCCCCCGCATATCCCGTATATCCGATGGTAGAACCCGACCAGCTGTTATTGAGAACGAGCGTCGCGTTCGTTTTCTCTATCATTCTCCCCCACCAGGTTTCTTCCGGGCGCATTTTTGTCACAGGCGCGTCGGGGGAGCGTCCTTCCGTGCAATAATAGAACGGATAGTCCTTTGGAATGTATTCCTTGTGCGTGGAATAGCTGTCACCGAAAATCATAAAATTCTTCATCTCTGCACTTCCTTTTCCGAGAGTACTTTTTCAATCACATAACAATTTCAAATTGCTCGTCGGACGCGAGATCAACCACGGGACAGTCGATGGCATACGTACATTCGGGCAAAATGATCAGAGCCGTCAGCTTCTCCCGGGTTGCGGGCAAGGGCGCGAGATGCCATATTGCCGCCTTCAGCTTCACAAGTGTGTTTTTGGGTACTAAAAATGCTTTCGTATGGTCGGTTGCGATCTTGCCGCCCGATGCGGGAGTGACGTGGAGGATCATATCGTCGTCCAGGGGAAGAATGATTTCTTCCGCGGTGACGTGGTACTCCTGCTGTGTGATGATCATGCGCTCGGGTTTTTGCACCACCAGCGGAGAGAAAGCAAGTCTTCCTTGGCAAGACGTGGTCATGCGGTCTGGGAAAAATTTGTGAATCTCCCCCACAAGAGGATACCCGTCGGGATTTGCCATACCGTAGAATTCACCGAAGGGTGCAAACGCATCGCGTGTCAGAGGCTGAACGTTGATCTGCTTCATTTTGTTTCTCCTTTTTTTTAAAGATTGGGATTCACCGAGCAGTATACCACATCTTTCGCTTCTTTGCAAGTGGGAACGCAGAATAAAAGAGACTTCAATGAATTGTCTCCTATTCTTATCAAGAGGTACTTAACGTTCCCTTGGCATATGCCCCCGGAGAGATTCCTACAATCTGTTTGAACGTTTTTGAAAAATGAAACACGTTGGGATATCCGACACTCATCGCCACGTTGTCAAGGCTGCCGTAATCGCTTTTCAGTATTTCCTTCGCCTTTTGAATGCGAATTGTGTGCAGATAGTGCATCGGAGGCATCCCGTATGCCGCGGTAAAGATCTTGCGAAAATAGACCGTACTGATATCGGTCATGCCTGCAAGAATATCGTTGGAGAGCGCCTCGTTATAATGCTCGGTCATATATTCCACGGCGGGACGGATCTTCTCCAGCTTTTCGGAGGGGGTGTATTCCCCTTCGCTCGCCGTGAAGAGCTCATACAGTATTTCATACACGACCGCATTTGCCTTGAGATGCCAATACGGCTTGTTTTGCAAGCATTCCACCTCCAGGCTTTGCATGCGTTGACGGAGACGTTCCGCGTTCGTACAGGTCAGACCTATGATTTTCTCACCAATAAAATCTGTATCAAATTCAATAATCGTATAACGTCCTGCTTTGCTGCAGTGCCATTCGTAACAAGAGCCCTTCGGCAAAAGCACAGGATGGGTTGCGTTGGACAGGATGTGTATTCCCTTGCAATCGCTGTAGACCGTCTCTCCCTCCCATTTGAGTACAATCGCAGCATTTTTACGGTTTTTTCGTTGAGAAATCTCGTGTTTCTCCGTAAAAATCGTATTGACCGACAGAATCCGCAGTACCGACATTTCCAAACCCTGCATGAAATCACCTCCCGCGATTATTATACGCCTTCTCTTCATTTTCGTCAATATATTTGTATCAAATTTTATAAAAATAGCAAAAAAGACATTTACAGAAAAACACATCTCTGCTATACTGTGCTTATCATATCAATTGACCGATGGGCGAATGAAAATCGGAGGAGGGCAAAATGAAAAGGATCAAGATCGGACAGATCGGCATCGGACACAATCACGGTGAAGAGAAAATGAAGGCAGTTCGGAAATTTCCGGAGCTGTTTGAGGTAGTGGGCTATGCCGAGGAACATGAGCGCTGGGTGGAAAAGCGCGGTGCGAATCTCGGCTACGAAGGGCTTCCCCGTATGTCCGTGGAAGAGCTTCTCGAACGCTGCGACGCAATCTTAATCGAATGCGACGTATGGGATTTGACCAAATACGCAAAGCTCTGCATCGATGCGGGCAAGCACATCAAAGACAAGCATGAAAGATAGCGTAAGCGGCACGGATTTTGCGAAAATCCATTACGAAACAGGCACGAAAAATTGTCGATTTTAAAACTTTTATGCTCTCTTCACCGACAATCGATCGAAAAGCAAACAATCGGATCCGTCATTTTGAAAGGCACTTTCTGTGACGGATCCGACATTTTTTAACTTTCCTCCAGGTGCATGATTACTTTTCTTATTGTAAAAAAAGCACTTTTATGCTATGATGTACGTATCAAGAGGAAACAGGAGGAAACCATGTGCTTTGAACAATATACGCAGATCTATCGCGATGAACCCAACGGAACGACTGTAAGACCGAAAGGAAGCTCCTTTGATCTGAGCTTCGATCTGATCCCCGAAGAAAACAAAAAGTACCGTTTGTTCACCGTGGGAGAGACCGAGCAATACTACCTTTGGAAGGATGAACCCGACTATCCGCGCCTTTATCATATGATCACCGATGCACTTGACCGGGAGCATGCGATCAAGGACAGATACTGCCTTTCTCTGACCTCTCCAAAATACGAGGACTATCTCAAACGGATCTACAAAAAGGTGATGTGGAAGCCGGTCCTTTCCTATCTTGATATGAATCCCGTACCGACGGAATGGGAGGTCGGTCTTGTGGTCAGCGCAAGAAAACTGACCTTCCGTGAAGGCGGCTTTCTCCGTATGCGCGTTGACGTGCGTCAAAAGCATGAGGGGATCGATCCCCGCGACGTGTCCCTCCCCGCCGATGAAAGCACCGTCATCGATATTCCCGCAGGAAGCTATACGGGAGAGCGTCTTTGCGTTCCGATCCAAATTCCCGAGAACACCGCCCACGTGGGGGTATTCATCGAAGGAAAGGGATACCGCGGAGAGTGCTATATCGAACAGCCCTTTTTGTCAGCCTTGGGACAGAATCTTCTCCCCTCCTTCAACGAAAGCGTGCAGGATTGCACGCATATGGATTGGTCAGCGCAGTATCTCAGCCGCAAGGAACTTCCCGAATTCAAGGTGAGATTGAACGGCAAGGTGATCTATCAAGGAGAAATCTTTGAGCGCTGCCACAGACATTCCGAGTGGGAGATCGCACTTCCCGCGCGTGCGCTGAAGGAGCATAACACCCTATCCTATGAGCTCATTTCCGACTATCACGATCCGCTTCCCTATACCTTTTACGAGGTGGGCGTAATCGAGCAGCCGGCAGCAGAGCTTTCCATCCTCTCCGTCTCCCGCGCAGCTCCCCTTGGGGGAAAAGCAAGAGTTCTTGTGCATACCGAGCGTCCCAATCTCCGCGTCACGTTCACCTCCGAAAGCGATGCTCTTTCGGGAAAGAAGGAATGGTTCTTTAAGGACAAAGGGCTGCACGGAATCCTTCTTGACTGCCAAAAGCTATGCACCAACGCATCCTTCCGTCTTGTATGGTCGGAGGGAGAAGCTGTCGGAGCGGTGGAGAGAATCGTTCACAGAGGAGAGGATCACGTCATCACGGGAACGGGCGACATGGTCTACGTGCGCGAGGACCGAGAAAGCATGGAAGAATACCTTGCGTGGTATATTTCCAACAACATCGGCAACTTTATCACCATCCGCCCCACCTATCGCTGGTCGGGGACCAAGCTTCTTGACCGTGAGGTCTTTCGAAAATTCCGCAGGCTCATGCACGAGCTTGATATGAAATACGTTCTTATGACCGACGGAAGAGAGCTGCCCGGCATCTCCTCGCAACCGGACACGGAAATGCTTCGCGGCAAGGGATTTCTCGGAATCCAACAGCACGAACGTGACGGAGCGCAGTTTTATTGGGATCGCAAGGATGCCGCCAGCCTGTTTGACGAGCAGGTGATCGATCTGACACACTATGCTTATCTGGAGGATCCGGAGCACACCAACTCTCAGTACAGCAACGGAAATTACTATTACCGTGACGACGGCATGAATATTTACGCTGACAGACGGCTTCTTGACGACTACCGTGACGAGCATCAAAAAAGCGTCGCATCCCTCAGTGCCTCAAAGGAGGCAAGGGATACCCGTCACACAGGACCTGCTTGCACCTTCAAATATATGGCAGAAGCGGGATATTCATGGCTTGGCGCGGAAACGATGTATCAAAGCATGGAGCCGATCATGGGATTCTTGCGCGGTGTGGCGGCAGAATACGGTATGCCCACCTACGGTGTTCACCATGCGGTACAGTGGTCATCCACGCCTCACGAAAGTCCCGCGCGCTACCGCCGCTACCGTCTGGCTTTGTATGCGTCCTATATGCTGGGAGCGCACGACATCAATACGGAGGAAGGTCTTTGGCATCTTGAGGAATACTATGACCACCATCACCGTTTTGGGAACGCCTGCAAAAACCACTTGGCACAGCAGCAGGATTTCTATCAATACGTTTCTACCCACACAAGAAGCGGAAGCTTCTATACCCCCATTGCCTTCGTTCACGGACGGGACGACGGAATCACCTTCTTTGGAAAAAACAAAACCTGGGGGCACTGGGGAGACCCTCAAACCGTTGCTGACGACAGCTGGGATCTCCTGACCGCGGTCTATCCCAAGGCTGTCCCCGTTGACAGTATTTACCTCCATCCCTGCCCCGATGATCAAGCGGTGGGATATCACACGGGAACACCTTACGGAAATCTTGACGTGATCCCCGCCGAGGGCAAGGCAAAAATTTTGCAGCAGTACGGTGCGGTGATCTTCCTGGGATACAACCGATGCGAGGCGGCAGACGCAAGAAAATACGCAAGCTACGTAAAGCTTGGCGGTAACGCGCTGCTGACTGACGCGCATCTGACCGTCACATCCTCCCGTCGGGAGCTATTGAACGGAACGGTCACAGTCAAGAAAAACGCACTCGTGATGACAGAGGGCGCACCGAAATTTACAAAAGATACCGTAAGCGGTGTGGAGCTTGACGTCTGCTCCAATCCCCTGCCTCCCGACGAGGTACGCGCTTATACCGACAGCGGCCGCCCCCTCGTCTGCGTATACCGCATCGGAAGCGGTACACTCACAGTCGTCCATGCAAAGGAATACCCCTCGCATCCCGCGATCCGTTCGCTTTATGAACAGGAGATCAAAAATCTTTGCCAACGGACGGTGGCAAGAGAACCGATCTGGGCAGAGACGGGAGATGACGTTGAGTTTACCGTATACCGTCAGGAAGACGGAACCGCTCACGTATATTTCCTTGCGGTGGATTGGTACAACACGCCCGATTCGATACGCACGGCAAAATTGAGATTGGGAGACGTTCGTTACGAGATCCCCGTCCCCTTTGGAACAATGCTCAAGTGTGTAGCCACAAAGGAGGAAGCGATCCTTTCCGAAAGCGAGGATGGCGAGGTCATCTCGCTCACAGACGGAGTGGCGACCGTACAGGGGCAGGGCTCTGTTTCCTTCCGCATCTGCAAGGACGGAAAGCAGCGCATAGAAACGCTCGATTTTACAGACGGCGGACTTCGTCGGATTCTTCTGTAACAATCAAAGCATCTTGACTTTTTGTGTAAAGCATTGTATAATGTACAAAAACGCAGACCGGGGTGAGAGATTTGAAAATTCTGTGCAGTGATTTTGACGGTACGCTGACGCACGGCGGATTGGACGAAAAAAAATACAACGACATTCGCGAGTGGAGAGCCAAGGGAAACAAATTCGGAATTATCAGCGGACGCGGTGCGACGTTTTACGACTATCTCAAAACAGCGCATCCCGATCTTGAATTGGATTTTCTCGCGATGTGCAACGGCGCGATGATCCTCGACAAGGACGGAAGCCTTCTTTTTCGCGCGGTATGCAAAGAGCTTCCCTTCCGTGTCCTTGCGGATGCGCTTTTTGAAGCCGGATGCCCCTACTTCAACGTTTGCGGTGCCAATGACAACTGGAAGCAGGTGTTATCGGTCAGCCGAAAAGCCGAACATCTGCCGTCCTACGCCACGCCCGAAAACTCCACTCTCATAGACAGCATTTTTGAGATTGAACAATTCAGCCAGATCTGCGCGGTGCAAACCACCCCCGAAAAAGCCGCGTTCCTTGCCGAAGAGCTTCGCCAAACGTACAGCGCATGGATCAACCCCATGCAAAACGAAGATTGCATCGATATTCCCCCGCACGGCATTGGCAAGGCGAAAACAGTTTGGTACGTTATGGAGCACTTCGGTGCTGCATACGACGATATGATCACCGTTGGAGACAACATGAACGATGCAGACATGATTCGCGAATTTCATTCCTACGCGATGGAGAGCGGCATGGACGCAATCAAGAGCTTGGCAAACGGCATCGTTTCGGACGTTACCGAAATATTGCAATCGTAAATTTCCTCGGTGCAAAGGCGGCATGACATTTGCCCTCTTGGACGAATGCACCGTTGGCAATCATCAAATCAAAAATATCGGACACATCATCGGAAAAGATTCCGTGGTGATGTGTCCGATGTTTTTTATCTCAAATCGTCGGTCAAAAAGAAAGGTTGAGCTCGTCCAAAAAATATGCTCTTGTATACGCGCGCTTTCCGTCCGCATCCTGCACGGTCACGCGGAAATAGGGCTTACACAGCATATTTTTCTCAAACGAACCCTCGAAATACGGATGCATATCAAAGCATACACGCGTCAAGGGGCGGTCGGTCGCTTTTTGGATCATGGAAACACGGCGCTCGGTGTTTACGCGGACAAGGCTCGCCTCGGAACATTCCACGCACAAGGTCTCCCCATCCAGATACAACGCGTGAATCTCGGGACCTGTAGAGGAGTAGAAATCACCTCGCTCCAAAGCCTCCATCACAAGCGCATAGTCCAAGGAGGGCGCCTTGATCATGCTCCAACCACCGATTGCATAAGCCGCATCGGGACCTCCGTGCATATCGTCGGTCGCCAATGGGAATACGCGCTCGCCAAGCTCCAAAAGATCGATCAAGGGCTGCTCGGTTTCCACCCTTCCAAGCCCCACGGAACCGCTGTTGTGAACCTCTACTCCCCAAAAGCCCTTGAGATACGCGTAATCCATGTAGTTTTGTCCCGAAAGCCCCGGGTGGTTCAAAGCTACAAGGAATCCCTCCGCCTTGGCTCTTTTGAGAATATCGTTGACGCATTCGTTATTGTACTCACGCGGATATTCCATCGTCTTCATTTTCTCACTGATGTAAGGAAGACTCGACTTCCAACAGAGGTAGCTCATCGTAAAGAAGGATATATCACGCTTTTCAGGATCCTTGGAAAGGATATTGAGATGATATTGCTTGCTGTAGCGGTAGGAAAGTCCCGGAATATTTTTGTTAACCGAGATCTCAGCTCCCGTGATGGGCAGAAAATTCTCATCTCTGAGGTCATTGTGAGGAATAATCACCTCGTGGTCGGTATACGCCACAATGGAATATCCCTTCTCCATATACATTTTTTTAATCTCCTCCGGAGTCCCTAAACCATCCGAGCAGGTCGTATGGACGTGCAAGCATGCTTTATAAAATTTGCCTTCGTTTGGTAAAAGATACTGCTTCATAAAATCTCCTCAAATTAAAAATACGGTATCGGTCATGCCATGGTCTCAAGCATTTTCAAGGTAACCTCGTATTTACAGGGAAGCCCCTTGGTGTAATTGCAAAATTCCTCCAGCATGTATTCTGCCAAGCGGTATTTTTCAAAACCGCAACTTCCAGCGACGTGGGGGGTGAGAATACAGTTTTTTAACTCGTAAAAAGGGCTGTCCAAGAGGGGAGGCTCAGGATCGGTGACGTCCAAAACAGCAACGAGGTCGGTGCGTTCCTTCAAAACCGCGATCAGATCCTCTTCCACCACCTGCGCGCCCCTTCCCGTATTGAGAAAGGTGGCATAGGGACGCATTGCCGCAAAGTGCTCTTTTTTGAGCATCCCCTTTGTTTGGGCATTGTTGGCAAGGTGGTTGGAAACGACGTGGCAAACAGAGAAAAGCTCTGCAAGCTCCACCTTTTTCACGCCCAACTCCTCTGCCTTTTCATTGGAGAGGAAAGGATCGAACACCAAAACCTCCACGTGATATGCCCGAAGCAGCTCAATAACGAGCTTTCCGATCATACCGACACCGATGATGCCTATCTTAACGTCAAAGTTGCCGGGGTAATGATCTTCAAAAAACCGACGGCTCTCGGCATAGCGGCGTTCCTTTACCATGGGGGCAGAAAGATAATAGCCCTTGTTGGCAAGGATGATCTGCGCCACGGTATATTCCGCCACGGGTACGGCATTGGCTGCCCAGGCGGAAAAGACCTTGACACCGCAACCGAGAAACGGCTTTGCAAAAAACTGCACGGTGCCTGCAGCATAAAAAACAGCTTTCAGGGAGGGCAGACACCGCCTGATCTCCTCTTCGGTAAGAGGCTCAAGCTCCCAAGTGGAAAAAATATACTCAACGTCGGCAAACCTTTCGCCGCCGCTCAAAAGGTCGCTCTTGGAGTAAACGACCGCGCCGATATCGCTCAAGCGGGAAAGTGCTTCCTTGACTTTCACGGAATATACCTCATCGATTTTTGTAGAGCTGGGATTGAAAAATATTGTTTTCATAGGCTTCTCTTTTACGTCATCGCACAGGTCACGCGGCTGTAGATATGGTTGTAGCCCGCGCCCATAAAGTGCTGCATTCTTGTGTGGTAGGGATGAGAGAACTTCTTCTTGAAATAATCGCTCTCCACCGCGTCAACGTCTCCCCAAACTCTTACGACACGCTCGTCTGGATAGTACACCATCAATTGCTCACCCGGACGGTTAAGGATCCTTCCGGAGCGAACCAGTCGCGCACTCCCCCCAACGTAACCCAAAAACTGACCGTTGCAATCTCTGATATATCCACTGTTTTTCGAAATTCCGTCGGAAGCGTAGAATTCATGATATCCGTCGCCGTCAAAATCAATCGGCATATACTCCGAGCCGACGAATGCCACGGGAGAATTGATGCGCTCTCCTGTGATCGCGTCAAAATAGAAATGCTCCGGTTCTCTGAACTCCATCTCTTTGCCGTTAAAGACACGTTGTCCGTAGCGCAAAGCCATAGCGACCTTGCGGTGATTCGGTCCGATGTTCGCAATCCAACCGTGGTGCATATGTCCGTATTCCTCGTCCACACCGATCCATACACGCTCCCCGTGATCGTCATAGGTCACGACTCTGGGAACTCCCGGACGTTCATCGTCCTCGCGGCATGTGAAGATGTATTTCTTCCCCGTTTCATCGTCCACGAAGGGAAGCACGATGTCGGAATGTCCGAAATATTTTCCTCTGTCCCCACAATAAAGCTCTTGTCCGTCATCAAGACTGATCACGCGCTCGCCCCAGAACAATTCGTCAATACCGTCCTCATCAAAGTCAAGCACGGGGCAGGAATGGCAAGAACGGCAAGCACCGTCATGATAAGGAATCATGAGTTCCCAACGCTTTTCCATATTCGGATTATAGCATTGGAGGAACATATCTCTGTAGCAACCCTGTGCCGTTACCAGCACGGGAGTTCCGTGAACGTATCCACCGATGAGATAAAAGCGATAGGCATGAGACATATTCAGCTCCTCTACACTCTCGGGCCAGGGCCATGATCCCGTCACCTTGCCCGTCAGAGGATCGATGCGCTCAAGAATGCGCGCCTTGAGACTGAAGGGCGCGTCCTCAACGGGGTTGTTGACAAGCCAGATCTCGTCGATGCCGTCACCGTCAAGGTCAAAGGTAATAAAAGGGGTGTACCATACGCCGTTGATCGCGCCCCGACCGAGGTCCCGCTTCCAGACCTGCAATCCGCTCATGGTATACGCCGCCATTTTGAGAGTGCCCTTCGGATAATTGAAGGCCTCCTGCCAAGGATCCTGATCCTTCGCCTCGGAATAGACGAATACCATCCCTTCGCCAAGCTCCCGACCGAGATTCACGGAGACGGAACGCACGTGCTCCAGGTGGATTCCCAAATTGAATTCCTTTAAGCATTGAATGTTCATGAGTTGTTATCCTTTCTTCTTCATAATTGAGGTTGAATCGAAAGTTCCGCTTTTCGAGGAGAAGTCCTATTTCCTTATAATTATAGCACAGAGAAGTTCTTCTTTCCATGCTTCATCTGCAAAAAAATATGTAAATGTTGCAGAACGCAAAAACGAAGTAAAAAATCTCACATCCTTTGCGACGAAAACGTTCTGACCTTTGAAATATAAAACCGTTCCTTCCATAAAAAATCGGGCACGTCACAGAGAGCATTCCCTCCTTGACGTGCCTGATTTTTTTAGCGGTGACTGCCAAACGGCAATCTGAAAAGATCAATGATACGGTCTTTCACAAATTTACTTTTGATAGAGAGACGGGATCTCCTTCTCAAGCAGCTCGTCAAGAAGCTTGATCTTCCACTCAATATGCGAAGCATCACACATATATTCCATGCTCGGCTCATATCCGAGGCGCGAATCAAATTCGACAAGCGGCACAGTCGCCTTTGCGTTTTCACGCTCGCGCTTACAGATCTCGCAAATCTCATCCAGCAGGCGGTTGTTCTCCTCTGCAGAGACACCGTCAAAGCTTCTCTTGCGTTTGAAGAACTCTCTTGCATTCACCGCCGTTTCCGAGGTGTTTGCCATGAATTTGGCAACGCCCCAGATCCGCATCGCGTTTTCACGCTTGCGCTCGGGGATCTTGTCGATCACGTCGCGTATGATCTTGCAGCCCTCGTTGAAAAGATCTCTTGCCTGTCGGAAGCTTTCCGTCTGGTAATCGAATCTTGCGCGATCCTCCTCGGTGTCTATGATTCCCGACCACCATTCTCCGCGAAGCGTGCTAAAGCCGTAAACGGGATAACAGATCGCGTTCCCACCAAAGTGTGCATAAGAAACGGTGGGAATCTGAACATCTTCCTTCTCAAAGAGGATGAAGGGGTAGGCAGGCCCCATGCGGCAAGGACCGTACTGATCGTTGTTGGTTGGAATCATATGCCCGACCGCATCGCTCCACAGCTTCATCGCGCGGCAAACCTCATCGGCATATTCCGCCGCAAAGTCACGGCTGACAATGCGCGCAAGCATGTCGTCAAGATCGACCTTCGGATAGTGGAATGCCCACTTGGCGAGATCCGAAATAAAGGACGGAGTAAAGCCGAAGTGATGACTGTCCATCGTTCCGCAAAGCCCGAGATTCTCGTGGGCATCGATCATCCCCTTGTAGCGCTTCATCCATTGGTAAGGCACAGGCTCGTAGGGAACGACACCCACATCCCACGTCAAGCCTCCCGTATTGGTCATGGAATAAAAACGCAGCCCGTTTTCCTTTGCGAATGCAGCCTCGCTGGTAAAGTAGAAGCCGGGGCCGGGGAAATAAGCGTTGTAATCCGCCAGGCGCATGACGTGCCCGTCAATTTCAAGAGTGGTTCCCATTTCAAAGGTCGCCTGCAAGGAAAGATACTTCGGCAAGGTGTCAATCAGTGCACGGCGCGCCTCCGCGTCCACACCGCACCAGTTGTACGACCAGAACACGATATCGCAATCGGGCTTTCTCTTGCGGATGATCCCCCCGATCATCTCCATCAGATCCTTATAGTCGTAGCAGGGATACCAGCCTGGGTGAGGTTTGCTGTTTTGAACGAGCGGTTTGCCGTCCTTCCCCACGTTGTCAAGGCGGCGAATCCCCTTTGAATGCGTATCCTTGGAGGGGAACTCACAGGATTCACCCACAAAAACGATCCCCTTGAAGTAGGGACATCTGTCAAAGAATTCCCCGTAAAGCTTCTCGTAAAACGCCTCGGCATCCTCATCGTCGGGATGCTTTTTGTTGGCGAGATAGCTGTATGCGTATACGTCAACACCGACCTGTGCCGCTCTGTGGCACAGATCGTTGAAATCGTGATACCCGTGAGGAGTGATGTCAACGTCCGTAACAAACACAAGAATCGAGGAAATGCCCGCATGGGCAATGTTCAGAAGATGCTCCGTGGGATACATATCAAGACCGTAGCCCGAATGCACCATTCTGGGATTGAAAAGCGAGGTTCTGACAAGATCACATGCTTCGGCAAACGGTCCTTCGCACAGGTTCATAACGTCCTCAAGAAAATACCCCGCCTGTGCCGCCATTCTGTCGCTTGTACCGCAAAGAACGATTTCCTCGTCTGCCACCGCAAAGCGATACGAATGTTCCTTGATCGACGGATCAATACCGTATGCAATTCTCTTCTGCTTGCCGTCCCATTCGCTCTCACGAATCACCTTGACGGATACCTTCATCGAAACGAAAAAATAGTCCTCAAGATCTCTTGCTGCATTTCTGAGGACAGCACTTGCCGTATCGGGCAACGTAATACACCAATCCGACGCAACCTCAACATAGCCTTCGGGACATTGTTTTGACACGTCGCGTCTGTCATCACGGTGTACGATCGAATAACGCTTTCTGAATTCATAGTTGATCTCTTTCACTGCTTTATCCTCCGTCGCTTGTAGGGGAGATCCGAAGCGCTTCTCAAAAGGCTTCCGCACATCTCCCAAAATTTCCTTCTTTATCTAGTATAACACAGGAATCATATTTTTTCCATACATAATCTGAAAAAAATGTATGCAAATATTGCTGACATGAATGGGCTCTGTGTGGGAGCGGTTTATTGAAAAGCGCTTCCCGACGCACAAAAAAATCTTGACAAGATGCACGTTGATTTGGTATAATGAAATCAACACGATGCGGTCATCGGACTTTAAGGACGTCATACGGTCCGAAAGCCCTTGTGACTGCATATTTTTTAGGAGGTGAACTATGTTAGAGGTCAGAAATTTATCAAAAATATATAAGTCCAAGCAAAAAAACGGGACTGACACGCATGCGCTTGATAACGTATCTCTCCGTTTCCCGGAAAAAGGAATGGTCTTCCTTCTCGGAAAAAGCGGAAGCGGTAAATCCACCCTTTTGAACGTCTGCGGAGGATTGGATGCACCGACCTCGGGAGAAATCATTGTAAAAGGCAGAAGCAGCAAGGATTTTACACAAAGCGACTTTGACAGTTACCGAAACACCTTCGTAGGATTTATTTTCCAGGAGTACAACATCCTCAACGAATTTACGGTAGAGGACAACATCGCTCTGGCTCTTGAGCTGCAAGGAAAGCCAAAAGATAAAAAAACAATCGCCGCGCTGCTTGAAGAGGTCGATCTTACGGGCTTTGCCAAGAGAAAGCCCAACACGCTTTCCGGCGGTCAGAAGCAACGAATCGCCATCGCGAGAGCCTTGGTAAAATCCCCCGAAATCATTATGGCGGATGAGCCCACGGGCGCATTGGATTCGGCAACGGGAAAGCAGGTCTTTGACACACTCAAAAAGCTCTCTATGGATAAGCTCGTCCTTGTCGTTTCACACGACAGAGAATTCGCCGAGCTTTATGCCGACCGCATCATCGAGCTCAAGGACGGAAAAATCATTTCCGACGTAACCAAAACCCAGGAAAAGAACGAAGCAATCTCCGAAAACGTGTCCGCCATCGGTGATATTCTTTGCATCAAGCAAGGCAGTAACCTTACCGACGAAGACTTCGACCGCATCAAAAGCATCCTTAAAAAGAAGGACGGAGATATCATTATCGCAGGCAACGAGCGCGACGTTCAAAATTTCAAGAAGGTCAACCGTATCACGGATCAGGGAGAGAAGGAGGTCTTCAAGGATACCGACGCATGGCAAGCCGAAGAAAAAATCTATACGCCCGAGCAAAGTAAGTTCATCCGCTCCAAGCTCCCCGCAAGGCATGCCGCAAAAATAGGTACATCGGGACTGAAATCCAAGCCTGTCCGCTTGTTCTTCACCGTTTTGCTTTGTGTGGTTTCCTTCGTGCTTTTTGGTGTACTCTCAACGCTGATGCTCTACAACAGCGAGGGCATGTTCAAGCAAACGCTCAAGGATTCCGAGCAGGATTTCGTAGTCTTCAATAAGGTATACTTCATTGAAAACTCCTATTATGAAAACGGTACTTTCATAGATTCCTACGAGGAAGTCGCGTCTGCCAAATTCAACTCCTCCGAAACGGAAGAATTGAATCGCATTTTCGGCGGTGGAGCGTTTGGCGCGGTGGAAACCAACGCGCAGGTCACCGTTCGCCAGGCAACCTCCTCGTATTGGAAAAACTTTCTTACAAGTGCCGCATACATGCCCGAAAATGCATTTACAAGGCGCGCCCTTACGGGTACTTATCCGGAAAAGGACAACGAAATCTGCGTCTCCACCTACTTTGCCGATCTGCTCGCAGAATGCAAAACCGTCGACGAAAGCGGTGCTATGATCAACCTCAACACGCCTACGGATCTTATCGGTAAAACCATTCTCATCGACAGCTACAAATATAAGGTCACAGGAATTTTTGACAGCGGTGCGATCGATCCCAGGTTTGAAGCACTGAAGGACGCCACCAATCAGGATTACGCGCTCCAAGCCGAATTCAACGCTCTGTTAAACAGCGGCACGCACTTGATGGTCGGCTTGTCGGAAGAGGGCTTGAAGCTTTTTGACGAGCGACACGGATTCATGTTCGGCGGATTTTCCGAAAAGGATACCAACCGCCGCGGAAATGCTTACGTGAAAGACGCGTCCGTATCGGACGCAGGCGAAGAAAACGGTCAGATTCCCACAGATAAGGTTCCCGTCGGTGACGGTGTCATCATTTCGGGATCGACCGTCTATTACGATGCGTTCTCAAAGCTGAACAAAACGGCGTTCCTCGGTCTTTCGGAGGTTGGAAGCACACTTCCCGACAATGCATCCATCATTTCCTTCGGTTTGCTTTCCAACACCCTCTCGTCCAAAATATCCGCAGAGCAAAACGCACTGAGCGACACTCTTTTCAATCTGAACGAATTCAACAATGCGCTTTCGAATATCGACCGTGAAACAAGCAATCTCCAAAGCACGTTGGAAAATGCCGTTTCCGAGCTTGAAAGAATCGATGAAGCCCTTGCGACGATCCCTCCGGACTCGACAGAGTATCATGATCTCCTCACTGCACGAAGCAACCGGGAAAACGAAAAAGCCTCTCTCGAAGACCTAATCCGAGAATACACACAGCAAAAAGAGAGCATTCTGACAACACTTTCCACCGAGTATAAGATCTCCTACGATGTGTTGGAGAAAACGACCGAGGAATACCAAAAGCGTTATGAAGAGCTTGAACAATTGAATCATGCGCTCTTAATCATCGCGTCCGGAGAGGAGACGATCTCCTCGGAGGAAGGTGAGCCCACACGCAAAGAATATTCGGTTGCAGAACGCGGTGCACTTCTTGAAGGTATTTTGAAAAGCCATCCGGAATTCACAAATGATCTCAAGCTCAATTTCTCTCTTGCCTCCAATCACAGTCAAGCTCCCTTGACCGAGGAACGCAGCTACGACGTTGTCGGAGTTATCATTCCCACCAACACGCCCGACGTTTACGTAGAGAATGAGGTGTATTTTAGCGACAAGGTTGCCGAAGAATTCTGGGATATCCAAAAGGTCAGCACCAATTACAATGAGATCTCTACCAAGTATCAAAACCGTGAGGGCTCACTTTATACGAAGCTCTACGTTCCCTACGATCACAGTGACGCTCAAACCGATTATCTGTGGGACGTTTACAAAACGGAAGAGTTCTCGGAGGACGACAGCAAAATCAATCTCAGCGGCAATCATATCGAAAGCTTACAAATGATCGATAGCTTTGTCAGCGAGCTTTCAACGGTCTTCTTCTACGTAGGACTTGTTCTTGCCATCTTCGCAATCCTTCTCTTCTCCAACTTTATTTCCGTATCCATCTCTCAAAAGCGCAGAGAAATCGGTATTCTGAGAGCCGTCGGCGCAAGAAGCCTTGACGTATTCAAGATCTTCTTCTCCGAGTCTCTTGTGATCGTTGCGATCTGCTCCGTGCTCTCGATTGTCGGAAGCGCATTCCTTTGTCAGGTACTCAATACCGAGCTCGGCGCGGCAATCGGCGCATCGATTTTCGTGTTCGGGATCGCATCCGTGCTGATCATTGTTGTCATTGCGCTTCTCACCGCCATCCTTGCCACCTTCCTGCCCGTCTGGAATGCGGCAAAGAAAAAGCCGGTGGATTCGATCAGAGCCATCTGATTCAAAAATCAAATCGGGGCTGTCACATCCGACAGCCCCATGAATAAGAACATTGAAAAAGGATACTATATCATGAACGAAATACCGAAGCTTATGACGACCTTGAGCGGTGTTCCGGTTGACACAAAAGAAATCTGGGAGCAATACAGAAGAGAAGAGGTTTTGGAGCTTTGTAGCCGTTACGTTTACGGCATCAGAGACATTGAAAAGCCTTCGGATCTGTTTTTCAAGCTTGAAAGTGAGTCCGTAGTATACGGAATGCGCTGCAAGGAGCTCCGAGTGGGCTTTGGTACGTACAGCTTCCCCTTTCAGCTCTATCTGCCCTTGCACATACAAGCGCCCGTCCCCGCCTTTATTTACGTCATGCACGAAAACCTTGAAAATTCCTTTGCTTTTGACGAAAACGGAAACATGTATTCCGAATCGACCGAAAGCCATCTGCCAATCAAGTATATCACAGATCGCGGTTATGCGATTGCAACCATGCCAACCAGAGAGATCTACCGCGAATGGACGACACATTCCGATTTCAAGGTGGGCGTGTTTGCCGCAGTCAAAAATCATGCGCGCAACAAATATTCCTGGGCATCCGTTTCCGCTTGGGCATGGGGGGTCAGCAGAGTGCTGGATTATCTGGAAACAGATCCGGACGTCAATGAAAAAAGAGTGGCTTCGATCGGTCATTCCCGCAGTGGAAAGGCTGCGCTTTGGGCAGCCGCAACCGATGAGCGAATCTTTTTGGCAGTCCCAAACAATACCGGATGCATGGGCGCGGCAATTCTTCGCGGCAAAAAAGGTGAGCATCTCAAAAACATCAACGTTTCCGACTGGTTTTGCGAAAAATTCCATGAATTTAATGATTGCGAGGAGCTTTTGCCGATGGATCAGCACATGGTTCTGTCACTGATTGCTCCGAGAAATCTTTACATTGCGAATTCCGTTCTTGACGAATGGGCAGATCCCGACGCAGAGCTTTTGGCAGCCAAGCTTGCAAGCCCCGTATGGGAGCTTTACGGAGGGCGCGGACTTGTCATGAATGATGAAAAACCGATTCTGAACAAGCCTTATACGGACGGTGAGATTGCCTACCACGTCAAGGAAGGAGATCACAGCCAGACCATGTTCGATTGGGAAGAGACCATTCGTTATTTTGATAAGATCAAATAACAAAAACTCTTCGCAGAATTTTATATTTGAAATTTTCAGGGGGTGTCTCAAATTGAAAATTTGAG
>JAZSMX010000031.1:0-15416 GCA_045536125.1 Eubacteriales bacterium
CCAAATTTTAACGGGCTTTTTCTACCGCCGACTTCGGGGCTCGACGTACCTTTGTACGCCTCACGCCCCGAATTCGACGCTTCTCGCCTAAATCTGCCGTGCCCCTATGGGGGTGTCTCAAATTTTCAATTTGAGACACCCTTCTGCGCATTTCTGATCATTTTGCAAGAGTTTTGTGTTTATCCTCCATTTTTTTGAGCCACTGTTGACTTTTTTTGTTTCTTTGCTATAATGAAATGGTAGATATGCAGAAGAAAGGATATTCGTTATGTATGATGTTGCTGTGATTGGCGGCGGCGTTGTTGGTGGCATGATCGCCCGTACGCTCTCCTCCTACAAGATCAATTTGTGTATTTTGGAAAAGGCACATGACGTTGCCATGGGCGCAAGCTCGGCAAATTCTGCCATTGTTCACGCAGGATTTGACGCAAAGGAAGGCTCTCTCAAGGCGAAATTGAACGTCAGAGGCTCGCAAATGATGGAAGAGGTCTGCCGTGAACTCGGTGTCAAATATCAAAATAACGGTTCTCTTGTCATCGGCTTTGATGATGATGACCGCTCCACGCTGGAATCTCTTTACAAACGTGGCATCGAAAACGGAGTCAAAGGACTTCGTCTTTTGGAAAAGGAAGAGATTTCCGCACTGGAACCAAACATTTCAGAGAAGGTGACCTGTGCTCTTCACGCACCCACAGGAAGCATTGTTTGTCCGTATGAATTAACCGTGGCATCCATCGGCAATGCAATGGATAACGGCGCGGATCTTTACCTTGATTTTGAGGTTTCTTCTATCTGTGACGAAGGAGACGCGTTCCGCATTTTCTCGGGCAAGGATAGCATTTGCGCTCGCTATATTGTCAATGCCGCAGGTCTTTATTCGGATGAAATCGCTCAAATGGTGGGAGACGACAGCTTCCGCGTTCATCCCCGCCGCGGAGAGTACGTTCTTCTTGACAAGGAGTGCGGTTCTCTTGTCAAGTCCACCATTTTCCGCACACCGAGCAAGATGGGAAAGGGTATTCTCGTTTCCCCAACAGTCGACGGAAACCTTCTCACAGGTCCTACCTCCTTTGATCTTTCGGACAAAACCGACCGCTCCACAACTGCCGAAGGGCTTTCACTTGTCATGAAGCAGGCCTGCGAAAACGTGAACGGAATTCCGTTTGGAAAATCCATTACCTCCTTCTGCGGTCTACGCGCCGTAGGCTCTACCGGAGACTTTATCCTCACCCTTCCCCGTCCGCGCTTCGTCAACGCCGCAGGTATCGAATCCCCCGGACTCTCCTCCGCACCCGCCATTGCGGAATACGTCAGAGACCTTTTGGTCGAGGGTGGACTCCTTCTTGAGGAAAAGGAGAATTTCAATCCCTTCCGCGCTCCCATGCACGCATTCCGCGAAGGAACGATTGAAGAAAAGAATCGAATGATTCAAAAGGATTCCACGTACGGTCATATCATATGCCGTTGTGAAACGGTGAGCGAGGGAGAAATCCTTACCGCCATCCGCCAGAATCCAAAACCCCGTGATCTTGACGGCGTCAAGCGCCGTACCCGTGCGCAAATGGGACGCTGCCAAGGCGGCTTCTGCGCCCCCTACATCATAGAGCTTCTCGCAAAAGAAACGGGTGTTCCCTATGAAAAGGTTACCAAGTTTGGCGGTGAATCTCTGATTAACTATAAAAAAACGAAGGGAGCGGAAAGCAAATGAAAACAATCGATCTTGTTATCATCGGCGGTGGTCCTGCCGGCATGAGCGCCGCTCTTGCCGCATATGATCGCGGCATCCGCGACATTCTGATCCTGGAGCGAGATTCCTCTCTCGGCGGAATTCTTCAGCAATGCATTCACAACGGATTCGGACTTCACCGTTTCGGCGAAGAACTGACAGGTCCCGAATATGCTTGGAGATATGAAAAAGAGGTGCGCGAGAAAAAAATCCCCTTTCTTCTTGATACCATGGTCATTGATATTTCTCCCGATCGCACCGTAACCGCCACCAACACAGAAAGCGGTATTTTCCAAATACAGGCAAAAGCGGTGATCCTTGCGATGGGTTGCCGTGAACGTCCTCGCGGTGCGTTGAATATCGCGGGAACGAGACCTGCCGGAATCTACAGCGCAGGGACTGCCCAAAAATACGTCAATCTCAAAGGGTATCTACCGGGACACGACGTAGTGATCCTCGGTTCGGGTGATATCGGACTGATCATGGCTCGCCGTATGACGCTGGAGGGCGCACGTGTGCATGCGGTTTGCGAGCTGATGCCCTACTCCGGAGGTCTTGCAAGAAACATCGAACAGTGCCTCAACGATTTCAATATTCCGCTCAAGCTTTCCCACACGGTTGTGGAAATACACGGAAAAGAGCGCCTTGAGGGAGTGACCATAGCACAGGTGGACGCACAACGCCGTCCGATCCCCGAAACACGTGAATATATTCCCTGTGACACACTCCTTCTCTCAGTCGGTCTGATTCCCGAAAACGAGCTTTCCAAAACGGCTTCCGTACCACTCGATCGCATTACAAACGGAGCGCTTGTGGATCAGGACAGAGAAACGGAGGTCGCAGGAATCTTTGCCTGCGGCAACGTTCTTCACGTTCACGATCTTGTCGATTTCGTTTCGGAAGAAGCGCAGATTGCGGGTGAAAATGCCGCCGCCTATATTTTGGGCGAGAGTGCGGAAAAAACCGACATCAAGCTCCGCACCGACGGAAGAATCCGTTATACCGTTCCCCAACGCATCACCAAGAAAAAGGACATCTCTGTTTATTTCCGTGTTTCGGACGTCTACCGCAACGTAAAAATCAAAGTATTGAACCAAGACACGGTCATCTATCAAAAGAAGAAGGCACGCGTAGCTCCCGGAGAGATGGAATGCATCACCTTGAAAGCAGAGCTATTCGAAAATGCTTCCGAGCTTCTCTTTTCTATGGAGGTAGAAGAATGAAACGTGAATTGACCTGTATCGTCTGCCCCATGGGATGCCGTTTGGAGGCAGAAATCGTAAACGGAGAGGTGCTGTCCGTCACAGGCTTTACCTGCCCCAGGGGAAAGCGTTATGCCGTTGATGAATGTACCCACCCCATGAGAACCTTGACCTCCACGGCTTGCACAACCGGCGGAGACGTCATCCCCGTAAAAACAGACCGCGCCATTCCCAAGGAATTGATTTTTGACTGTATGAAGGAAATCAACCGCATTTCGGTCTCACTCCCCGCTCACATCGGTGACGTGGTGATTGAAAACATTCTCGGAACCGGTGCGAATCTGATCGTCACGGCAAACCGCTACGTGTAATCAAAAAGATCTCCCTTGGTTTGGGAGATCTTTTTTCACTTTTGAAGCAATCTTTTTTCAAAAAAACGATTGCAACAGTATGAAAAGTATGTTATAATAATTGTATATGATATTGATTCAGTCAAACCAGAAAGGAATACCGAACATGAAAACTGCTGAATTGAAATCCGCAATCCTCAACGGTCAATTTGATGCCCGTTTTTCTTATATTTACGGTGTTGATTCCATTGAAGAGCAAAAAGAACGCTATGCCGCTGCCGTTGATGCATTTGCATCTCTTTACGGTGAGGATCGAGACGCGTCTCTCTTCTCTGTGGCAGGTCGCAGCGAGCTTTCGGGAAATCATACCGACCACAACCATGGATGTGTTGTGGCAGCATCGATCAATCTGGATATCATCGCTGTTGCAGCCCCCTCTCAGGGAACTGTCATTCGTGTCAAGAGCGAAGGCTTCGAAGAAGACTCGGTGGATCTTTCCTCCTTCAATACTCCCCGTGAAACGCCACTCGGACATTCCGATGAATTGATCGCAGGTATGGCTGCGGGATTTTTAAAGGACGGCTACCGTGTCGGTGCATTCGATGCCTATACAACGTCCAACGTCCTCAAGGGTTCGGGAGTTTCCTCCTCTGCCGCATTTGAAGATATGATTGGTAATATCCTCAATCATCTTTACAATGACGGTAAGGTTGACAACGTTGAAATTGCAAAGCTTGCTCAATTCGCCGAAAACAAATACTTCGGCAAGCCCTGCGGACTGATGGATCAGGTGGCTTGCGCCGTAGGTGGAATCGTCGCCATCGACTTCAACGATCCCTCAGCTCCCATCATCGAAAAGATCGATTTTGACATTACCGCAGCAGGCTATCATCTTTGCATCGTCAACACGGGAGGAAATCACGCCGACCTCACCGATGACTATGCATCCGTGCCCACTGAAATGAAGTCGGTCGCATCCTTCTTCGGCAAGAGCTTTTTGCGCGACGTACCCGAGGAAGAGGTCATTTCAAGCATCCCTGCGCTTCGCAAAAATTACGGTGACCGAGCAGTGCTCCGTGCTCTCCACTTCTACGCTGAAAATGCACGTGTTGCCAACCAAAAGGCAGCTCTCCTACGCGGTGATCTCGACGCTTTCTTTGCAGAGGTGCTCGCATCCGGCCGTTCCTCCTTCTGCTATCTCCAAAACGTATACACCACCAAAAACGTAGCAGAACAAGGGCTTTCACTTGCCCTCTGTATGTCTGAAAGAATTCTTGGGGGCAAGCGTTCCGCTTGGCGCGTACACGGTGGCGGATTCGCAGGTACCATTCAGGCATTTGTCCCCTCCGATACGGTTCAACTCTACCGCGCCGCAATAGATGCCGCGCTGGGCAAGGGTAGCTGTATGCCTTTACATATTCGCCCGGTCGGCGCGGTTAAGATCGAACCGTGAAACAACCGAACAAAAAGCTTTCCCGAAAAACCTTGCTTTTGGGACTGCTCTTCTTACTGAACTCCGTTCTCTTCCCTGTTCTTTACTTCACCTTAGCAAGCAAAGGTTTTGACGCAATTCTGATCGTTTATACCGTGCTCGCAGCGGTAATCGCCATTGTCTACATGATCTACAACAAAGGCTTTTCCGGTAAGAACGTCACACCCGAGATGCTACCGCATGCGATGTCGGAAGAGGAAAAGAACGCTTTCATTGAGGATAGCAAAAAAAGAGAGGCAGACTCGCGTTGGGTACTCACCATCCTCTTCCCATTGATTCTTTCTCTCGCGCTGGATGTAATGTATCTTTTCTTGCTACCGATGATTAAGGATATGTTTTTATGAACGAACCGCGTATGTTTTCTCTGTATTCCGGTTCTACCGGAAATGCATTTATTATCTCCTCCGAGGCTGGTACGATATTGATCGATGCGGGAAAGAATGCCAAGCAGCTCTCTGCAGCACTTTCCAAAGCAAACGTTTCTCCGGAGAGCATCGACGCGATCCTGCTCACTCACGAGCATAACGATCACACAGCCGCACTTTCGGTGTTTCTCAAAAAGCACCCCATCCCCGTCCATCTTCCAATAGGATGCGTCTACAAGCTTGAAGGAGATCCCGCGATTGCTCCAAGGCTTCATCCCCATCCTCCCAAATTTACAGAAGAAATTTGCGGAATGAGGATCACCTCCTTTCCAACGCCGCACGACAGCCGTGCCTCGGTTGGCTACCGTATTGAAATTCCATGTAGGAATCGTATCCTCAAGCTTGGTTATGCGACCGATATCGGCTACGTATCACGTGACGTGGAAGAAGGGCTTTCGGGATGTGAGTTTGTCGTATTGGAAAGCAACCACGATCCCGATATGCTCTGGAACGGACCTTACCCACAGATTCTGAAGCAACGCATTGCTTCCAAACGAGGGCATCTTTCCAACGGTGACAGCGCGCTGTTTGCCGCCCGGCTTTGCGAGACGGGCACTCGTTCTCTGATGCTCGCCCATTTGAGTGCGGAAAATAACGAACCGACAATCGCCTATGATGAGTGCTTTTCAGCGGTTTCCGATAAGCAGGTATCCATCTCTGTAGCACAGCCGGACGAGCTCACCCCGATGCCGAGCCTTCAAGCAGAGGAAGAAGAAATTCTTTGGAGGTAACCCCCCATGGTTCAGTTAACAGTCATTACGGTAGGGACTCTCAAGGAAGCATACTGGAGAGATGCAATGGCGGAATATGAAAAAAGGCTTTGCGCACATTGTAAACCTGAAATTCTTCAGCTGAAAGAAGTAAAGCTTCCCGACAATCCCTCTGCCGCACAGATCAATGCTGCACTTGCCGAGGAGGGAAAGCGAATTCTCGCCTCAATTCCTCCGCGTGCCTACAAGATTGCCCTTTGTGTGGAAGGAACACAGTATTCCTCTGAGGCACTTGCTGAAAAGTTGGATTCGATTCTTTCCGAAAACGGAAATCTTTGCTTGATCATCGGTTCTTCCTTCGGGCTCTCCCCCGAGGTCAAGAGTGCGTGTGATCTTCGGCTCTCCGTGTCCAAGCTCACCTTCCCCCATCAAATGATGCGGGTTCTTCTTCTGGAGGTTATGTACCGCGCCTTCAGCATTCTTAAAGGTACAAAATATCACAAGTAAATTCAAATTTACATTTATAAACGTACATTTTTTTGACAATCATTTAAAAGATTACGCTACATGCGTTGGAGGTGTTCAATTTGATCGTTGCATTAGAAGAAGCAAAATACAAATTAATTGAATTGAGAGATTCCCTGAATGAGCTTGGTTCAGCCTTGCGAATCGAAGAAACCAAAGCCAATCTCAAGGATCTTGAGGCACAAACGCAATCTCCCGACTTTTGGAACAGTGCGGAAAAATCCAGCAAGGTGCTTCAGGTCATCAAGCAGAACCAGGATAAGGTTGCGGGATACGAGAAGCTTTGTGCGCGTCTCGAGGACGCCATTGCTTTGGCAGAGGTCGCCATTGAGGAAAACGATGAAGCCTATGTCGAAGAGGTACAGGCAGAGCTGGATGCCATCCTCGCAGAGGAAGAGCATAAAAGAATCGAGGTGCTGCTTTCCGGAGAGTATGACAAGAGCAATGCCATTGTTTCCTTCCATCCGGGAGCGGGTGGCACAGAGGCACAGGACTGGGCTCAGATGCTCTACCGCATGATTACGCGTTGGGCAGAAAAAAGCGGATTTAACGTCAAGCTCACAGATTGGCTTGACGGTGACGGAGCAGGCATCAAAAGCGCGACTGTAATGATTGAGGGAATCAATGCCTACGGCTATCTCAAGAGTGAAAACGGAGTTCACCGTCTTGTCCGCGTCTCCCCCTTCGATGCCAACGGACGCAGACAAACGTCCTTTGCGTCGATCGAGGTCATGCCCGAATTTGAAAATCTTGACGCAGTCGTCATCCGTGAAGAGGATATTGAAGTCACCGCACACCGTTCAAGCGGTGCAGGTGGACAGCACATCAACAAAACCGACTCCGCAATCCGTATTGTTCACAAGCCGACAGGAATCGTCGTAGGATGTCAGACGGAACGTTCCCAGCTCCAGAACAAGGAAACGGCGATGCGTATGCTGAAAGCCAAGCTGATGGAGATCAAAATCCAGGAGCGTTTGGATACCATCGAGGATATTCAAGGTAACAAGGCGAATATCGAATGGGGCTCTCAGATCCGCTCCTACGTATTCATGCCCTACACGCTGGTAACCGACAAGCGCACAGGCTATGAAACGGGTAATATTCAAGCGGTGATGGATGGAGACCTTGACGGATTCATCAATGCCTATTTAAAAATGACATCGGAAAAATAACGGGAAATCTTTTTCAATGGAGGATGTATTTATGCCTAACAAAAAGGATCTTTTAACGCTCGCAGGTGTCGCAAGTGCACTGGCATCCGGAACACTTCTTGCTGACTTCATCGTCAGAAAATCAACGCACAAAAAAGCCAATGCAACAGAACTCGTTCTCGGAATCACCGGTCTTGTTGCCTCTGCATCCGTCATTGCCTATGCTCATCTTTCCAAGGAAACGGAAGAGGTAGAATATGAGGATATGCTGACAGAGGAGGATATTGCGCTGATGGACGCAAATATTTCCGAGGTGCTCGGTGCTTCAGCAGATCAAACCGTGAAGCCCCAGCTTCATAATATTGAAGTAGACGAAGAAGCCAGCATCGAAGACTTTATCTGACGCTCCGATCCGGTCTCTCCCCTCAATAAAGTCCCCGGCAGGGTTCATGTCTTCACCGATCGAACTCTGCAGGGGCTCTTTCTTTTCTTTTTGCACTTGACTTTTTATTAAAAATATGATAGAATAAGATGTTAATTTATGCCGTTTTTAAGAAAGGAGGCGCGGGATGGTTAAAATCATTGCAGTTGCCCCTCAAAGCCATGCGTCACGTGCAGGAATCCGCGCCAATGATGAACTCTGCCAAATCAACGGTCACGGAATCAAAGACGTTTTGGATTACCGTTTTTATCTGACAGACACATCCGTAGCTCTCACGCTCAAACGTGGGGACACTTCTTACACGACGCATATTACCAAAAAAGAATACGACGACATCGGTCTTGAATTCGAAACTCCCCTGATGGATAAAAAGCACACCTGTAAAAACCACTGTGTGTTTTGCTTTATCGATCAGCTTCCAAAAGGGATGAGAGACTCTCTTTATTTTAAGGATGACGATGACAGACTTTCGTTTTTGCACGGAAATTACGTAACTCTGACCAATATGACCAAGGAGGATATCGACCGCATCATCAAAATGCGGATCTCTCCCGTTAACGTTTCGGTTCATACCACCAATCCCGAATTACGTGTTAAAATGATGAAAAACAAGCATGCGGGAGAGGTGCTCTCTTATCTTCAACGTCTATCGGATGCCGAAATTGCACTTTGCACCCAAATCGTCCTCTGCAAGGGGCTGAACGACGGCGATGAGCTTGTGCGTACAATGCACGATCTTGCCGCTTACTACCCTTCTCTCCGTTCTTGCGCGATCGTCCCCGTAGGACTTACAAAATACAGAGAACATCTGTATCCCCTGGACCCCTTTACAAAAGAGGACGCAAACAAGGTCATTGATACGGTCACCGCATTTGGAAACGAGTGCTTAAAAGCCTACGGAACACGCCTTTTTTACTGCTCGGACGAATTTTATATCCGCGCAGAGCGTCCGCTTCCGTCCGACGATTTCTATGAAGATTATTCGCAAATTGAAAACGGTGTCGGAATGCTCACGGATCTTGAGACGGGCTTCGATTTCGCTCTTGATTCCCTTGAAACGGAGAAGGAACGTCCTCATCGAACCGTTTCCATTGCCACCGGAGTGGCAGCTTACAAGCATATTCTTAAATTGACTAAAAAATTGACTGAGCGTATACCTTGGCTTTCGGTCAACGTTTTCCCCATCGTCAACCGCTTTTTCGGCGATTCCATCACCGTCGCAGGTCTTTTGACAGGAACGGACATTGCACAGCAGCTTGAGGGAGTTTCTTTGGGAGACGAGCTTTTGTTCCCCGCAGTCATGTTGCGTGCCGACGGTGACGTTTTCCTTGACGATATGACACCGGAAGAACTCTCAAGGCGCCTTGGCGGAATTCCCGTGCGCGCCTCCAAAAGTGATGGAGAAGCCCTTCTTTACGCGCTTCTCGGTACTCACGAAAAATGAAAACGCACTCCAAAAGTGAAAGGAGTTTCTATGGCAAAACCGATTATTGCAATCGTTGGACGCCCCAACGTAGGAAAAAGCACACTTTTTAACAAACTGATTGGCGAACGCCGTTCCATTGTTGAGGACACCCCCGGTGTTACCCGAGACCGCATTTACGGGGAGGCAGAATGGCGCGGGAAGCGCATGATCATCATTGATACCGGTGGAATCGAGCCCAAAAGCGATAATATCATTCTCAAGCAGATGCGATTGCAAGCACAGATTGCAATCGACACTGCAGACGTAATCGTCTTCATGTGTGACGTTCGCACGGGCTTGACAGCAGATGACAGAGATATTGCCATCATGCTGAAAAAAAGCGGAAAACCCATTGTTCCTTGCGTCAATAAATGCGACAGCATCGGATCTCCCCCTATGGAATTTTATGAGTTTTACGAGCTTGGCTTCGATTGCGATCCAATCGACATTTCCGCGATTCACGGGAGCGGCTCGGGAGATTTGCTGGATGCTTGTATGACATATCTTTCGGACTGGGACGGAAACGATGAAGAGGATGACAGCATTCACGTTGCCGTCATCGGAAAACCGAATGCGGGAAAGTCCTCCATCATCAATAAGTTGCTCGGAGAAAATCGCTTGATCGTCTCCGATATTGCGGGAACGACGCGTGACGCGGTAGACACACAAATCGAAAATGAATACGGAAAATTCACCTTTATCGACACCGCGGGAATTCGCCGCCAATCCAAAATCGACGATAAAATCGAACATTTCAGCGTTTTGCGCGCTCATATGGCTGTAGAACGTGCAAACGTTTGTATCCTCATGATCGATGCCTCCACAGGAATTACCGATCAGGATACCAAAATTGCAGGAATCGCACACGAAGCGGGAAAGGCCGTCATCATCGTTGTCAACAAGTGGGATCTGATTGAGAAGGACAATGACACGGTCAATCAATTCAATGAAAAGATCCGCACCGAGCTTGCTTATATGCCCTATGCGCCGATTCTTTATATTTCCGCAAAAACGGGACAGCGCGTCACCACACTCTTCGAGCGTATCAACTATGTTTACAACCAGTCGGTCATGCGAATCAAAACCGGAATGCTCAACGACGTTCTCGGAGATGCCATGATCCGCGTTCAGCCCCCTTCCGACAAGGGACGGCGACTCAAGATTTATTATATGACTCAAATCTCCGTGGCTCCTCCTACCTTTGTTATTTTCTGTAACAACGTTCAACTCTTCCACTTCTCATATCAAAGGTATATCGAAAATTGCTTGAGAGAAACCTTTGGCTTTTCGGGGACACCGATCAAGCTGATCATTCGTATGAAGGGCGAAGACGAGGAATAACGCAGATTTAAAAACCAAAATGAAAGGATCACATCACGATGTTTGTAGATAACGTAAGAATCTATATCAAGGCAGGCGACGGCGGTAACGGTGCCATCTCCTTCCGACGTGAAAAATACGTCGCTGCGGGAGGCCCTGACGGCGGCGACGGCGGTCACGGCGGTAATGTGATCTTCCGAGTGGACGAGGGCACTAACACATTGCTCGCCTTTCGATACAAGCACAAATTCATTGCTCAACGCGGTGGGGACGGAAAAGGTTCCAAATTTCACGGTGCCACTGCTGATGACCTAATCATATCAGTTCCTCCCGGAACGTTGATCAAGGATGCCCAAAGCGAAAAAATCATTCACGATATGTCGGAAAATGACGGTGCCGACTACCTCGCCTGCAAGGGAGGACGCGGAGGCTGGGGAAACAGACATTTTTCCACTCCCACACGTCAAGTACCGATGTTTGCCAAAAACGGAACCGAGGGCGAAGAAAAGGAAGTCATTCTGGAGCTGAAAATGTTGGCAGACGTTGGCTTGATCGGCTACCCCAGCGTTGGAAAATCTTCCTTGCTCGCAAGGATCTCTTCCGCCAAGCCCAAGATTGCGGATTATCATTTTACAACCCTGTCTCCAAATCTCGGTGTGGTACGCACCAAGGGTGAAAAAGGGTTCGTCGCCGCAGATATCCCGGGTTTGATCGAAGGGGCTGCCGACGGCGCAGGGCTCGGACATGAGTTTTTGCGACATATTGACCGTTGCCGCCTTCTTCTTCACGTAGTGGATATTTCCTGCTTTGAAGGAAGAGATCCCGTCGAGGATATTCAAAAAATCAATCATGAGCTTGTTCGCTATTCCTCCGAGCTTGCATCGCGCCCTCAGATCATTCTTGCCAATAAATGTGATTCCATCGATGCAGAATTGGTCGATATCAAAGCTTTTGAAAGCTTCGTTCACGAGAACGGATGGGATCTGATTTACGTTTCCGCCGTCACAGGCGAAGGAATCGAGGGGATGATTGATCACGTCGCAAAGAAGCTTGAAGAGCTTCCACCTATGAAAATATACGAGGGTGAATACGTTTCCGAAGGAATCGAGGTCAGCGGCAAGGAAACGGTGATTCGCCGTGAAAACGATACCTTCTACGTGGAGGGTGAATGGTTAAAAAATCTCATGGGCCAAATCAATTTCAGCGACTATGAGTCTCTTAACTATTTCCAAAAGGTTCTTCAGAACAGCGGCGTTTTTGAAGCTCTTGAGAAAAAAGGCTGCAAAGACGGGCATACTGTTTCCATCTACGATTTCGAATTTGATTATATCAAATAACCATTGTATCAAAGGAGTGCTTTCATGAATATCTGGCATGATATGGATCCCGAACAAATTACACCTTCGGATTTTGCCGCAGTAATTGAAATACCGAAAGGAAGTAAATGCAAATACGAGCTTGACAAAGCATCCGGTCTTTTAAAGCTGGACCGCGTCCTTTACACCTCCACGCATTATCCTGCCAATTACGGATTTATTCCGCGCACCTTTGCAGATGACGGAGACCCATTGGACGTACTGGTTCTTTGTTCCGAAGCAATTTATCCTCTGACGCTAATGCGTGTCTATCCGATCGGTGTTATGCGAATGCTGGACGGTGGAAAAATGGATGACAAAATCATTGCGGTTCCCTTTTCCGACCCCACGTATCTCGGAATCTCTTCCATCGATGAGCTTCCACCCCACATTTTTGACGAAATCTTGCATTTCTTCTCCGTATATAAGCAGCTTGAAAATAAAGAAACCGACGTGCGTTCTTTGTTTGGAAAAGAAATGGCAGAAAAAATTATCAAAGAAGCAATCGAATGTTATCAAACCACCTTCTTATCAAAATAAAAAACAAGGGGGTGTCTCAAATGCATTTTGCATTTGGTCGACACCCCCGTGGTTTTTGCTTGACGGCTCGACACCGTCATTTTCGCCCATCGTTCTATCAAATTTTATAGTATTTTTAAGCGAAAACCGCAAATTTCCCGGCGCAAAAAAGCCTACAGTCGCCTTTTTCGCGCGAGGGGCTGTCTCAAATCGTCGATTTGGGACAGCCCCTTTTTATTCTTTTCTCAAAAATGCGGGCGGATTTTTATGCTCATGCTCCGAAAAATCCGCGCAGAGCATCCGTGACAGCTCCGCCTCACAAAGTCCCGAAAGAGCTTTGGGAGCATACTCCGAAAAATAGCGGAATACATCCGGCTGTGAAATGCGCTGCAAGGGACGCCCGTCGCGCTCTTCGATGTAGCGCGTCAAGCCCTCCCAAAACGCAAACGGAGACGCCATCAGCGGTGTCAGATACCAAAGTGCGTGCGTAAAGCGACCGCTTTCCAGATAACGCTCAAGCACCTCTGCCATATGAGAAAGGCGAAGCATTTCTTCATATGAGATCCAATGGCTTTGAAGCACCGTGTAAGGCGGTGTTTGCAACGCACGGTATCCAAACTCCTTTTGACGGTGGTGAAGCTCCGTACCGTGCAAAAGCTTCAAAAAGCCGAGCTGAAGCAGATCGGATGCTCCGTACGCCTCGTCGAAGGAATGAGCAAAGCATTCGTAGCTTTCATACGGAAGACCTGCGATCAGATCCAAGTGAACGTGAATATTCCCCATCTCTCGAATGCGTCGTGCCGCCGCGATCACGCGCTTTGGATCGGTGTGTCTGGAAATTTCGTCAAGTGTCTCGCGGTTGGTGCTTTGCAGACCGATCTCCAATTGGATTTTCCCCTGCTCGAATTTGGAAAAAATCTCAAACGCTTCCTCGTTCAAAAGATCCGCACAAACCTCAAAGTGGTATTTTTTCGTAAAGCGGGCATCCAAAAGCGCGCGCCATATCTCGTTTGCCCGAAGCGGGTTTGCATTGAAGGTACGGTCCACAAATTTGATGATCCTTACGTTGGAATCAAGGGATTCGAATTGCTCCAGATCGTGAAGCGTCTCTTCAGCACTCTTAAAAACCGTACCGCGTTCCACCGAGGAAAGGCAGTAGGCACAGGAAAATGGGCATCCGCGCGAGGATTCGTAATAAACAATACCGCCCTCCCCTTCTCCGTCTCGGTAAAGGATTCCCGCACCGCTCGGAGACACTCTTTCTGCGCGGATCACACGAGGGACGTCTTCCCCCTTGGAAAAAGCATCGCAAAGTGCCGTTATGGCATGCTCACCGTCAAGGGAGACGACCGTGTCGATCCAATCCATGCTTTCAAAGCGCTCGGTTTCATAGGAAACCTCGGGGCCGCCCAAAACGATCCGTGCGGTGGGCAAAATTGCCTTGAGAGAGGCGGAAAGCTTTAAGATCTCTTCTATGCTCCAGATATAACAGGAAAATCCGTAGACCTCCGCCCGCTCCTTGTAAAGAGCTTCAAGAACGTGCGAAAAACGATCGCGGAGGTTGCGTTCTACCAGGACAACCTCGTGCCCCGCGCGCTCTAAGGGCGCGCGCAAGCATCGAATGGCAAGATTGGTATGCGAGAAGGAGGCGTTGAGAGCAAACAGAACAATTTTCATCCTATCAAATCCCCTGTTCGGTACACAGCACAAAACCTCGTCGCGCTGTGTACCGTAATCATTTTTTATCCATTGTACCACACGGGAACTCTTTTTTCAAGTCAAAAAGAGTTCTGCAAAAGCGTTTTGTGAATTTTTCCTTTGCGGAAAAGTCCATTGCGGACATGTAGATCTCTTCCAAGCGAAAATGGAAGGCACTCACGCGTTCCAGAGATTCCAGTGCCCCCTCCTTCATGGCGCGCCTCATCCGTTCTGCATAGTTCAACTGTTCACGTACAGACCTCATGGATGCAGTGTCCAGAAAACGTCTCATGCAAATGCGCTTTTTGGGGAACTCGCACGCGTCTCCCTTACATACGGCAAAAGCAACGCCGCTTTCGCACAAAAACAGTCCGTCCAGCCTTTCGGGCTCTATGGGATCGTGAGAGACCTTGACCGAAAGCCGCTTTTGCTGTGCCAATTCTCCCAATTCCGCCATCAGATATCTTGAAATTCCTCGGCAATCCTCAATGATATAAAGCTTTTTCGCATCTGCAAAATAAGTATCAAAGCCAACCTCTCCCCGCATCCCGACCGAATGCATCAGCGCGGGAGTTGAAGAAAATTCAACGCCGTTTCCGATCTCCTTCATCAGACGAAAGGCGAATGAACGGATTCGTTCACGGCGAACGTAAGGAAGCACCACGGCATCCCGTTCCGCGTTCATCTCGCCAAGGGCGGCAAGATAACGGTAAGCGCTTCGGTAGGCTTCTTTTTTTCCTGTGTTGAGTGCGTCGATCACACCTTTTTTTTCGATCAATAAATCCGCGTTCCAAAATGCACCAAGATCCACAAGCTCTTCCCTTGCTCCGGGGCATGACGGCTCATAGCTGTGCGGCGCAGTTGCATCGAGAAGTGCAATGCTTTGCGTCCTTTCCCGTGTGAGAATGATTCCGTCAAGAGAGGTAGGATCGGAGGAGCAATAGATATACTCACAATCAAATCCTGTCTCCTCCGCATACTCCGCAACGTCCCTTAAAAAACGGCTAAGTCGGAGGCCAAGCGGTCTTAGGAAGAC
>JAZSMX010000019.1:0-34717 GCA_045536125.1 Eubacteriales bacterium
GGGAGAGTTAGAGAAAAGTGAAGAGTGAAAAGAGAAGAGTGAAGAGTACAAAAAGAAAAGCCGCTTGCGCGACTTTTCTTTTTGGTTGCGGAGGTGGGATTTGAACCTCACGACCTCCGGGTTATGAGCCCGACGAGCTACCAGGCTGCTCTACTCCGCGATATTGGATTCATCCCTTGGTGCCGGTGACCGGGATCGAACCGGTACGGGTATTTCTACCCACGGGATTTTAAGTCCCGGGCGTCTGCCTGTTCCGCCACACCGGCAGGTAACACCAAGAGACTTGCGTCCTTTCGGTTCGCATCATGTATTATATCACATTGTATATTGTTTGTCAATACCTTTTTGGAAAGTTTTTTGTTTTGCAATCGGAATTGTTGGATTCCGCAAATCCTATTCTATTGTACACACACCTTCTAATCTTTATTCATACATTTTAAAAGTTTCGTTTTTTTGTGAAAATCCTACAAAGCCGGGTGAAACAAGAGGAAAACAGGAAGGTGCCGTTCTACAAAGCAAATGCTACGGGGGCTTGTCACAAATACATTCACTGTATTTGACAAGTCCCCCGATTATTTTTACAGCGTTGCCGCCATAACTGCCTTGATGGTATGCATACGGTTTTCCGCTTCGTCAAAGACAATGGAGCGCGTAGACTCGAAGACCTCGTCGCTGACCTCCATAGCGTCTCTTCCGAATTTCTCGCCCATTTCCTTACCGACCTTCGTTTTCAGATCGTGGAATGCGGGAAGACAATGCATAAATACCGCCTTCTCCCCTGCAGCGTTCATCAATGCGGTGTTGACCTGGTAGGGGGAAAGCTCACGAATACGCTCCTCCCAAACCTCGACGGGCTCACCCATGGAAACCCACACGTCCGTATAGATCACGTCGGCATCCTTAACGGCCGTGGTGGGATCCTCGCAGAAGGACAGCGTAGCCCCCGTTTCCTTGGCAATTGCCTCGCACTGTGCGACCAGTGCCTGATCGGGGAAATATTTCTTGGGAGCGCAAGCAACAAAATGCAATCCCATTTTCGCGCATCCTACCATCAGAGAATTGCCCATGTTAAAGCGCGCATCTCCCATATATACAAATTTGATGCCCTTGAGTTTTCCGAAATGCTCACGGATGGTAAGGAAGTCCGCCAAGATCTGCGTGGGGTGGAATTCGTTGGTGAGCCCGTTCCAAACGGGAACACCTGCATACTTTGCCAGCTCTTCCACAATTTCCTGCCCGAATCCTCGATACTCAATACCATCGTACATCCTGCCGAGCACGCGTGCCGTATCGGCAATGCTTTCCTTCTTTCCGATCTGCGAGCCGGTGGGGTCCAGATACGTAACACCCATCCCGAGATCCCGCGCCGCAACCTCAAACGCGCAACGGGTACGCGTGCTGGTCTTCTCAAAGATCAGGGCAATATTCTTCCCCTCGCAAAGCTTATGAGAAATGCCCGCCTTTTTCTTTGCCTTAAGCTCCTCCGCAAGATCGATCAGCTCCTCAATCTCCTTCGGTGTATAGTCCAACAGCTTCAAAAAGCTTCTGCCTTTCAAATTCATCGCAAATACTCCTCTCTTTTGATCTTACTCGCATGCCGCCGCAATCACTTCAATGGCGCGCGCGAGCAGCTCCGTGGGGATATTCAAGGGCGGAAGCAAGCGCACCTTATTCTTCGCCTTGATTACAAGCACTCCGTTCGCACGGCACGCAGCAATCACTTCGCCGGAATCCTTTTCGGTTTCAATGCCGATCATTAGTCCCATTCCGCTGACACTCTTAACGCCCTTCGCTCCCGAAAGCCGATCGAAAATCATGTTAGAACGAAGTCTGACACCCTCCAGCATCGCCTCATCAAGGCGCGAGATTACATTGATCGCACCTGCACAGACAGCGGGATTGCCTCCGAAGGTAGATCCGTTGTCGCCCGGAGCGAAGACGTCCTTCACCCTTTCCCCAAGCATCGTAGCACCGATGGGAAGACCGCCGCCAAGACCTTTTGCCGTACTGACGATATCGGGCGTCATTCCGAAATTCATATAACCGTAAAGCATTCCCGTACGGCCGTTTCCGCACTGCACCTCATCCGCGATCAGAAGGATATCCTTTTGATCGGCAAGCTCTACAAGCCCCTTGACAAATTCCGCATCCAACGGATTGACACCGCCCTCCCCCTGAACGGCTTCGAACATAATCGCCGCCAAGGGAATCTGCTCTGCGATCTTGCGCACCGCGGAAAGATCGTTTGCGGGAGCATGAACAAAGCCGGGCGTCAAGGGAGTGAAGAGCTGATGGAAGGCATCCTGTCCGGTTGCCGCAAGCGTCGTCAGGGTTCTTCCGTGGAAGCTGTTCCCGAGCGTCAGAATCGTATACGCATCCTCGCCCTTGCGCGACGTAGCATATTTTCTTGCCGCCTTGATGGCACACTCGTTTGCCTCTGCTCCCGAATTACAGAAGAAGACCTTTTTCATTCCCGTCCGCTCGCAAAGCATTTCGGCAAGGCGCGCGCAAGGCGACGTATAATAAAGATTGGACGCGTGTTGAATCGCTCCAAGCTGTGCCGTGACCGCGGCGATCCACTCGTCATCCGCCACACCGAAGGTGTTCACGGCAATTCCCGTACCGAGATCAATATATTCCTTACCGTCCGCATCATACACAAGCGAGCCCTTCCCCGAAACAAGCTCTACGGGAAAACGCGCATAGGTATTTGCAACGTATGTACGGTCTGTTTCAAAAATACTCATTGTGCCACCTCTATATCCCCTTCGCGGTAAAACATCGTTCCAATTCCTTCATCGGTCAGTGTTTCAATCAGAATCGAATGACTGACACGTCCGTCAATGATAAAGACACGGTGAACGCCCCATTTGATCGCATTGACACAGCACTCCACCTTGGGAATCATACCGCCATTGATGACACCCTCCTCCACAAGCTTCGGAGCTTCCTCAATGCTGATATGCGGAATCAAGGTCGAAGGATCGTTCTTATCGCGCAAAATGCCGCTGATATCGGTCATGGAGATCAGCGCCTCCGCGTGCAATTCACCCGCGATCTTTGCCGCTGCGGTGTCTGCGTTGATGTTGTAAATATTCCCCTCATCGTCACATCCCACCGTGGAAATGACGGGGATATATCCCTTATCGATCACGTCAAGGATCGGCTGAACGTTGACGTTCGTAATCCTTCCTACGTATCCAAGTCGCTCATCCTTCACCGTTGCCTCGATCATGTGACCGTCCACACCGGAAAGTCCCATTGCCTTGCCGCCCATATTGTGAATGAGATTGACAAGCCCCTTGTTGATCTTTCCCGAAAGCACCATCTGCGCGATCTCAACGGTTTCCTTATCGGTCACTCTGAGCCCGTCGATAAATTGCGTTTCCTTGCCGATTTTGGAGAGCATTTCCGTAATCTCAGGTCCTCCGCCATGCACAAGCACGACCTTGACACCGATCAGGGAAAGCAAAATCATGTCGCGCATCACGGAGTTCTTAAGATGCTCGTCGATCATCGCGTTTCCGCCGTACTTGACGACAATGATCTTTCCTGTGTATTTCTGGATATAAGGCAGCGCGTGGACAAGAATCCTTGCGCGATCCGCATTGGAAATCTTCATAAAAATTCACTCCTCTTCTCAAAGCAGTACATCTTCGCACCCGTGAAATACGGGCGCGAAGATGAACGTCATTATGTACGGTAATCTCCGTTGATCCTTACGTAATCATAGGTAAGATCACATCCCCAAGCCGTGGAGGAAGCGTCGCCGGAATTGAGTCCGACGCGAATTTCGATCTCATTCTCCAGAAGGATCTCCTTCGCCTTTTCCTCGGAAAATTCCACGCCCGCGCCGTTCTTGCAAACAAGGATCTCACCCTTTGCCGAAACGAAATGAACGTCGACACGTCCTACGTCAACGTCAGCACCGCTATAACCGATGGCACAAAGCACGCGTCCCCAGTTCGCATCCGCTCCGAACATTGCCGCCTTGGTCAAGGAAGAGCAGATCACGGACTTGGCAACCGTTTTTGCCGTTGCAAGATCGCGAGCTCCGTTGACCTTGCATTCAAGAAGCTTGGTTGCGCCTTCACCGTCCGCAGCAATGCAACGGCACAGTGCAACGGTAATGGTATTGAGTGCCTTCATAAAGGTATCAAAGGCTTCTCCCTCGGAATCGATCATTTGGTTGCCTGCCATACCGTTGGCGAGCACCGTTACCATATCGTTGGTGGAGGTATCTCCGTCAATGCTAAGCATATTAAAGGTGTTTTGCACGTCCCCCGAAAGCGCGTGGGAGAGCATTTCAGAGGAAATTGCACAGTCCGTGGTAATGAAGACAAGCATCGTCGCCATGTTGGGATGGATCATCCCCGAGCCCTTGGCAATGCCGCCCATCTTACAGGGAACGCCGCCGATCTCAAAGCTGACGGCGACCTCCTTCATTTTGGTATCCGTTGTCATGATCCCCTCTGCCGCAAGTGCGCCGTTTTCATGGCTCATTCCCGCAACCAAGGCGGGAATCCCCTTAGCAATCGGCTCAATATTCAAGGGCTGTCCGATGACACCCGTGGAAGCAACGACAACGTCCTCTGCCGAAATTCCAAGCTCATTTGCCAAAAGCGCGCTCATCTGTTCCGCGATCTCAAGACCGTTTGCGTTACACGTGTTCGCATTTCCGCTGTTACAAATGACCGCCTGTGCACATCCGTCCATCAAATGTCTGCGCGTCACCGCCAAGGGCGCGCCCTTGACAAGGTTCGTCGTATATACGGCGGCAGCATTTGCGCGCACCTCACTGTAGATCAGTGCCAAGTCGCGCTTGGTTTTATTCTTACGAATCCCACAGTGGATTCCGTTGGCGGAAAAGCCCTTTGCGGCACAAACGCCGCCATCTATCATTTTCATATCGGTAAAACTGTCCTTTCTGACTCTTGGTAATCAAAGCTCAAGTCCAAGGTATGCATCCAGCCCCAGAACCATATTCATGCATTCCACTGCCGCACCCGACGCGCCCTTGCCAAGGTTATCGTATCTTGCAACCAAAATCATACGGTCTTCATTCCCGAACACCGAGATTTGCATGGAATCCTTCCCCGACATCGCTGCCGCGGAAAGAAAACCGCTCTCATCCGCGCCTTCACAGTAGGAAAGCAACGGGGTATTATAATAGCGTTGATAAACCGCCTTGACGTCCTCCATTCCGACGCCCTTGCAAAGGGATGCGCCAAACAGAGGTACCGTAACCTCCATGCCGCTGTAAAAATCAGCCACAATCGGAAGGAAGACGGGCGCGGTTTCGATTCCGGTGATTGCCACCATTTCCTTCAAATGCTTGTGTCCCTGCGCGATTCCGTACTGACGGGGAGCACCCAGAAGTGCATCACGCAATTCGCTCTCATACTCCGCGATCATCTTTTTTCCGCCACCGCTGTAGCCCGTCAGGGAGGTACAGGTAAGAAGTGCATCGCGAGAGAGCAAGCCCTCCTTGATCAAGGGGTAGATCAAAGCAATAAAGCCGCTGGCATGGCAGCCCGGAACAGCAATCCGCTTGGAGGCACGCACCCTTTGTGCCTGCTCCGCGGAAAGCTCGGGAAAGCCGTAGCACCAACCGTCGCTCGTGCGATGTGCCGTGGAGGTATCCAAAACCACCGTATCGGGGTTTTCAATCATCGCAATCGCCTCGCGCGCCGCATCGTCGGGAAGGCAAAGGAACACAACGTCCGCCGCGTTCAGCATTTTCTTTCTTGCCGATGCATCCTTGCGAAGCTCCTCGGGAAGCGTAAGCAGCTCAATATCCGCTCTCGCCTCCAAGCGTTCACGGATTCGCAGTCCCGTTGTACCCGCGCTTCCGTCAATAAAAATTCGTTTCATCTTTCAAAAACTCCCGTACCGAAGAAATCTGTTCCGCCACCGATTGAGGCCCCGTGCTTCCCGCGGAAATCCGCTTACCGACACAGGTCTCAAGCGAAATCTCAGTGTAAACGTCAGCTTCAAACAACTCGGATGCCGCACGGTATTCCTCAAGCGTCAGATCCTCAAGTGTTTTCCCCGCCGCAATACAGTCCGCAACCAAGCGTCCCACCAGCTTATATGCCGTACGGAAGGGCATTCCCTTCTTCGTCAGATAATCGGCAAGATCGGTCGCATTCAAAAAGCCCTTTTGTGCCGCGACGTACATCTGATCCTTTTTCACACGCATGGTGCGAACCATGGGAGCGAATACGCGGAGGCACTTCTTTACGGTATCCACCGCATCAAAGATGCTCTCCTTGTCCTCCTGCATATCCTTGTTGTAAGCAAGCGGAAGTCCCTTGAGAACCGTCAGAAGCGCAATCAGATCTCCATAGACACGCCCTGTTTTTCCGCGAACGAGCTCTGCCATATCGGAGTTCTTCTTCTGCGGCATGATCGAAGATCCCGTCGTGTACGCATCGTCCAATTCAACAAAGCGGAATTCCCAGCTCGACCAGAGAATGATCTCCTCCGAGAAGCGGGAAAGATGCATCATAATCAAAGAGATCGCAGACAAAAGCTCCACACCGAAGTCTCTGTCCGAAACGCCGTCAAGGCTGTTCTCGGTGATTCCCGAAAAGCCAAGACGTGTTGCGACAAGAGAACGGTCGATCGGATAGGTCGTTCCCGCAAGGGCGCAAGAGCCCAAGGGGGAATAATTCATTCTCGCCGCCGCATCCGCAAGTCGCCCGTCGTCACGGCGGAGCATCATTGCGTATGCCAGAAGCTGCTGAGCAAAGGTAATGGGCTGTGCGCGCTGAAGATGAGTATATCCCGGCATAATGGCATCCCGATTCCGATCCGCCTGCTCGCAAACCGCGTCGATCAGATCGCGTACCAGGGTACGGATCTCGCGGATCTCATCGCGGAGATACAAACGGATATCAAGCGCCACCTGATCGTTTCTGCTACGCGAGGTATGAAGCTTTTTGCCAACGTCACCGATACGGGAGGTCAGCACCGCTTCCACAAACATATGAATATCCTCTGCCTCGGGATCGATGGCAAGCGCCCCCGAATCAAGATCGTCAAGAATGCTTTGCAAGCCGTCGATGATCGTTTCGCTTTCTTTGGTTGTAATGATTCCGCAGACCGCCAGCATCGTCGCATGCTCCATAGAGCCCGCAATGTCCTGACGGTACATACGCGAATCAAAATGAATGGAGGAGTTGAAATCATCCGCCTCGCGAGAGAGTGCCCCTTCGGTTCTCCCTGCCCACATTTTTTCCATGATAAACGCTTTCCTTAAATGAAATTCTTATTTGTTCTTGTTTTTGGCAGCAACCTGTGCCTGTACGGAAATGGGAAGTCCCCACAAATTGATGAAGCCCTTGCTGTCCTTCTGATCGTAAACGTGATCCTCACCAAAGGTTGCGATCTCCTCGGAGTAAAGCGACCAGTCGCTCCATGCGCCCGCCTTGATCATGTTGCCCTTGTAAAGCTTGATCTTGACCTTACCCGTGACGTGCTCCTGCGTCTTCGAAACGAAGGCGGAAAGCGCCTCGCGCAGGGGAGTGTACCACTGACCGTTATAGAGCAGCTCACCGAAGGTTACGGAAAGCTCCTGCTTCTTGTGCATCGTCATCTTGTCAAGGCAGAGAGATTCCAGATAGCTGTGTGCAAAGTAAAGGATCGCTCCGCCGGGAGTCTCGTAAACACCGCGGCACTTCATACCGACCAGACGGTTCTCCACAATATCCAGCAAACCGATGCCGTTGGCGCCGCCGACCTCATTGAGCTTGAGGATGATGTCCTTCGCGCTCATCTTCACACCGTCAAGAGCGACGGGCTTACCTGCTTCGAAGTCAAGAGTGACGTAGGTGGGAGCATCGGGAGCCTGCATGGGAGACACGCCCATTTCAAGGAAGCCGGGCTTCTCGTACTGAGGCTCGTTGCCCGCATCCTCAAGATCCAATCCCTCGTGAGAGAGATGCCACATGTTCTTATCCTTGGAGTAGTTGGTTTCGCGGTTGATCTTCAGAGGAACGTTGTGCGCCTCTGCATACTCAATCTCTTCCTCACGGGACTTGATGTCCCACTCGCGCCAAGGAGCGATGATCTTCATACCGGGAGCAAACGCCTTGATGGCAAGCTCAAATCTCACCTGGTCATTTCCCTTACCCGTGCAACCGTGACAGATCGCGTCCGCGCCCTCAGCAATCGCGATCTCCGCAAGACGCTTACCGATGATGGGACGCGCCAACGCAGTTCCCATCAGGTACTCTTCATACTTTGCACCCGCCTGAAGGCTGGGGATGATCATATCTTCAACAAACTCCTCGGTCAGATCCTCGATATAGATCTTGGACGCGCCCGTCTTGATCGCCTTTTCTTCAAGTCCCTCCAGCTCGTCCGCCTGACCGACGTTACCGGAAACCGCAATGATTTCGGGGTTGTTATAGTTTTCCTTCAACCACGGAATGATGATAGACGTATCCAAGCCGCCGGAATATGCCAAAACTACCTTTTTAATCGATGTATCCTTCATGATGAAAGCCTCCTGTAATGATGTGGGACATCATTTTGAATATCCCAAGTTTCGATGTGCATAATTATACATCATCCCCACAAAAAAGTCAACCTTTTTTCGGAAAAACTTTTTCTTTCTATGTTTTTCTATATTTTGCACAATCCGCCCATACTTCCAATATCATTTTTGTTCAAATTCACCCCTACCAACGTTGGATATTTATTCATTCATTCGTGAATATAATGAATAAATCAGCAGCGTCAGAAAAGAGACGGGACCTGCCGTGAATACGGCAAAATCCCATCTCCTCAAGCATCTTATTTATATCAAATTCAATACTTCGCAACAATCTGTGCCATGCGGGGAAGAAGCTCCTCGATCTCGCTGACAAGCTTAAACTGTGTGCGGCAACGGTCAAGGTTGTGATTCTCTCTGTGAATCTGGAAGTAAACGTCACCGTTGAGATGATCGGCAAGGAAACGGATTCCGCATTCCAGCGTCATCATCAAAACAGACATGGGAAGAAGCTCGCGCTCCTTCTTTGTGATGCTGTCCCCCAGCTCTTCAAGAAACGCTTTGGTGTATACCTCAAACCGCTCCAGATCAAAGTGGATCTTATCAAGATCGGTTTCATCCTCGGCACCCGTGGATGCTCCGAAGCGAAGAGCATCTCCGAAATCGTACAGCATGGATCCGGGCATGACGGTATCAAGATCGATCACACAGATCGCCTTCCCCGTCTTGGCATCCAAGAGAACGTTGTTCAGCTTCGTATCGTTATGCGTCACACGCAGCGGAACACTTCCCTCAGCAATCGCATCGGTGATGACGGAGGCATACTTTTCATGCGCCTTTGCAAATTCGATTTCCGCGCGCACCGTGTCAGCGCGTCCCGCGCGGTTTTCCTCCAGCGCGTCCGCAAACTGGCGGTAGCGGTTGACGGTGTCGTGAAATTTTTCAATCGTTTCATAAAGACGTTCTGCCGGAAAATCCGCGAGCATCCGCTGAAAATCTCCGAATCCGTGTGCCGCCTCCGCAAAATCCGACAGGCGATCTACCTTTTCAAGAGAGATGGAGTCCTCTATAAAATAATAAGCGCGGTAGTAGTCTCCCTCTTCCGTTTTATAATAGGGCTTGCCGTCCTTGGTGCGCAGGAAGGTCAGTGTTCTGCGAGAAGCATCGCCTCCCTCAGCCTCTACCTTTGCCTTGATGAAGGAGGTGACTGCCATGATATTCTCCATCACCTCTTCCGGCTTGTGGAAGACTGCGGTATTGATCCGCTGCAGAATCACACGGGGCGTGCTTTCCACAAGATAGGTACGGTTGATATGTCCGTTTCCGTGAGGAAGCGCATCCGCCCTTACGCCAAACTGATTTAAAATTTCTGCCAATTCACTCATACTATTTTCCTTCCTTCTGCATTTCTCTTTATTTTTCGAACAATTATCTATAAAAAAAGAGAAACCACTTGATTTTCGGATATTGCTATGTTATTATAATTATAATATATCCAAAAATAAATAGATATATGGAAATGGACATAAAACCTTTGAAAAAAGCTCAAAAAACTACAGAATATACGAATAGCGCGCTGACAGATTGCGGAATTGCACGCTGTCCAGACATTCTCGCTTTTCACTGGTCTCTTTATCAAAACTTTGAACAGCATTACGATTTCGGCGGGGAAAGACATCCTTTTTATGAGCTTGTCTACGTCGCCGAGGGTACTGTGGGCATCACCGCCGGAGAAGAGGTCTATTCCCTTTGCTCGGGACAGGTTCTTCTTCACCAGCCCGATGAGTTTCACCGTATCTGGTCGGAATTCGAAAGTGCTCCCACCGTACGCAACCTCTCCTTTTATGCTGCCGCAGTTCCCGTATACGAAGGACGTGTGCTTCAACCGACCGAGGAAGAATGCGCGGAGCTGACGGATATTTGCGACACGGTCACAAAGGGACTTGCCAACAATGACCGCGCGATCCTCAACGAGCAGCGCATCCGTCTGGAGCTTTGGCTGCTTCGCATGACGAGAAGCAAGAGCAATCCGATCATCCATCCCACACTCCCCTCCGCGCTTCGCTATGCGGAAATCGTCAATCTTTTGCATGCTCACCTAAAGGAGCAGCTCAGCGCACAGGAGATCGCAACGCTTTGCAACATCAGCCTTTCCGCCCTTAAGAAGATTTTCACAAGATATGCGGGCATGGGTGTTTCAAGATACTTTACAGAAATGAAAATGCGATATGCCGCCGAACAGCTTCAAGCGGGAATGCGCGTAGGCGAGGTTGCGGCATCTCTCGGCTATTTTGATCAAAATTATTTCAGCACGGTCTTCCGCCGTGTGATGGGAGCGCCTCCCGGCACCTTCCGTGTCAATGACAAAAAAATCGAAATCCGTACAGAAAGAAAGGAAAAACGCACCATGAAATTCATCACAGTTCCCACCTATGACAGGCTCAGCCGCCAAGCGGCAAACATCATCTCCGCGCAAATCATTATGAAGCCGCAAAGTGTCATCGGTCTTGCCACCGGCTCCTCTCCTCTCGGCATTTACCGTCAGCTTGCCGATTGGTACACCAAAGGCGACATCGATTTTTCCGCAGTTACCACCGTCAATCTCGACGAGTACGCAGGTCTTCCCGAAACCGACCCGCAGAGCTACCGCTACTTCATGCAGACCAACTTCTTCGATCACATCAACATCAAGCGTGAGAACACTTTTGTTCCCAACGCTTGTGCAGAGGATCTTGCGGCGGAATGCGCGGAATACGATGCGCGCATCGAGCGTCTCGGCGGAATCGATCTTCAGCTTCTCGGCATCGGTGTTGACGGTCACATCGGCTTTAACGAGCCCTCCAACGTGTTTGAAAAAAGCACGCACGTGGTCGATCTTCACGAATCCACCATCAAGGCAAACTCCCGCTTCTTTGAGAGCGAGGATCAGGTACCGCGCCAGGCAGTGACCATGGGAATGATCTCCATCATGCAGGCAAAGAAGATCGTCCTCGTTGCCAACGGCAAGCTCAAAAAGGACATCCTTCACCGCGCCTTCTACGGTCCTATCACGCCCGAAATCCCCGCTTCCATTCTCCAGCTTCACCCGGATATCACGGTCATCTTCAGCGAAGAGTGATCCGTGCACATATATTTCAGGGGCTGCCTCAGTTCAGTAAACTTTGAGGCAGCCCCTTTTTTCGGATCAATTCCGTGTTACTTAAGCTCAAGCAGCTTATCAAGGATACGCTTACAGTTGTTTTGATCGTTGAACGCGAAGAAGTGATCAATTCTTTCGCGGTATTCCGCCTTCAATTCGCAACCGTTCTTCATATAGTCGATCAAGAGATCAACGGTAGAATCCAGATCGTAAACAACCTCGCCAAATCCGTCGCGCTCATAATCGAAATAGCCCTTGGTATATACGTGACTTCCCGCGAAGAACTCTTCCTTGTCGAATTGAGCATACACCAGCGGTTTTCTCAAATACGCAAAATCAAACACGGCAGACGAATAGTCCGTCAAAACCAGATTGCTCTGTGCATAGATCTTTCTGTATTCATCATCAATCGAGAAGAACTTTACCCTCTTATCATGATCAAAAACAGAGATATTCGGAATAATGTTGGGATGCGGCATAAACGCCAGCTTATATCCATACTCGTCGCATGCGGAAAGCAAACGCTCATCGTTGATCAGACTGTTGTAGAAGCGATAATATTCGCTCTCCTTAAAGGTATCGCCGATGCGCCATACGCCATTCTTGTTATCATATCCGTTCATCAGATACTGACGCCAGGTCGGCATAAGCGTGATATACTTCTTTTCATCATGATAAAGCCTGTCAAAGCGCGCGAAGCCCGTCAGCCATATATCCTTCTTGTCGTAGAAATAATCATACTCAAACATGGACTTTTCTTCGGGGAACGCCGCCACGATAAAGCCCTTGATGTTCTTGTTGTATTTGTTCAACCAGCCGGAAATATCATCCTTCGTAACACCGTGCTGCAGGAAAACAAAGTTTTTCTTCGCCAGAAAATCCGTATACGGATATCTATAGTAAGAGAAGGGGTTGGTCACAAATTCATCGGCGTGCGAGGAAATGATACAGTCACTTGCCAAATGCAACACCTTGTATTTGAGCGTGTTTCGGTTGAGAACTCGTCCCAACGGCTTCATCTTTTCATAGTCCGGACATTCGGTAATCGCGTAATAATAATTCACACCGCTAACCTTGTTTTCAACCATATAACGGAACAGTGCTTCGCCATTGTCGCCCGCCTTATTCAAACGGTCGGAAATAATCCAAAGGGGCTTTCGGTGGAAGAAGCGGTAAAGTCTTGCAAGAGTTCTTGCAATCACAGCCTTACGCTCTCCAATCTTGTTGGACTTCCACAGCTCACGGCGGAACTGCTTCTCGCAAGCACGTATTTCGCGTTTTGTGGCATTCTTGATCACCAAGCGATTGCGGCGGATGAAGAAGAGCAGACGATCCTCGTTGTAGTATGCATTCTTATACTTGGTGGAAACGGGGAAGAAGCGGCCTGCCGACAAATGATTGTTTCTGACAAAGGTTCCGTTGATCTCCATAAAGAAGGAGATGTTGTTCGCCTCTTCGACAAAAAGTGCTCTCGGAATCACAAAATCGAACATACAGTACTTAGAAACAACTTCACCGATACATTTTACGTGATCGACCATCGTCACATTCTCCGCATCAATCCGTTGATCGTTTACGGTGAGATATACACTCTGGATCTGATCAATGGCGAACACCACCTGACGTGCGGTAATTCTAACCTCGGTATCCGTGATTTCCAAGAAGGAAAGCTGGAGATTGTTATTGGAGAAGCGATGATCAATGCGATTGTCAAAGCCATAGAAGACATTATCGTAGGTATTGGAAACAAAGCGGTCCACACCGTACTTCTCGCTCAAAAGCTTAATCTTTATGTCGATCATCAGATGCTTCTGGCGCATAAGAACGTCATCCTCAATCAAAGAGAGACATTCCTTGATCAGAGATCTGTACTCCTTCAGTTCTTCTTCGTCGAGAATGCGAGGAATTTCCTGCTCCACCAGTCTCCATTGCAAATCACACATTACCGCGTTCTGAACAAACTTCGGAATGTAGCCGAACATGTCCCTTGCGCGATACAGGCACTTCAGGGAGAAGAGCTTGAGATAATCGTTGTACCAGCCCTTCTTGGTAGAGCCTGCCGTTACCTGTGATCCGCCGCGACGGCGATACATATATTTGCACTTACTGACAACACCCAAAAAAGGATTTTTCAAAAGAATCTTCAAAATTTGCTCGGCATCTTCCGCGATTACAAGCTGATCGTCAAAGAACATCTGCTTTGCATAATCCAGCTTGACGAACGCAGATGCCAGGGAGAGCTGAATGTACTGGTATTGCTTTTGAAGATTGATGACTCTGGTACCGTCCTTGAACTTATCGTTCAGATGGTGAGGTCCGTTGGAATCTCCGAAATAGATCAAAGGAATAGAAACGATATCCACATTCTTGTCATTGAGGCTGAAGAAGCTGTAAACCTCGCTCAATGCCGTCTCCGTCAGGATATCGTCCGGATCAAAGAAGTTGACGTACCGCCCCTCAACATGCTTCAGACCCTCATTTCTTGCAGAAGAAAGTCCGCCGTTTTCCTTGTGAACAACAACGATGTTATTGGGATACATCTCCTTGTACTTGTCACAAATCTCGCCGGAGCGATCGGGAGAACCGTCATCCACCATGACAATCTGTACGTTTTCTTCAAAGCCGATGTCCTGATTGATTACGCTGATCACAGCTTCATCAATGAATTCTTCTACGTTGTAGACGGACATAATAATGGAGATCTTGTATTTGTAGCCTTCGTTGTCCATTGACGAGGCAAGTGAGAGAGTAGGCTTTACAATTTTTGAAACGACATCATTGGCAACACCTTCGTCGATGCTCTCCTCAATGACTCTAATTCGTTGAAAGCCTGCGTCACTCTGGAGATCTTCAGCTTCGTGACTCTGCTCCGCTTCCAGATCCTTTTTTTTCATTTTTTTCATTTTCAATCCACTCCTTAAACATCAAACAGTAGTAGCTCTCGGATTTAACATTACAGGAATCATCATAAAACAATTAAGACCGCACACAATACATTCAAAACGCGCTCATACAGAAAAAACAAAGCCTTAACCGGCGCATTTGTTACATCTGCAGATGATACACCATGAAGCATAAATGTGTGCTCGCACGGACTTTTTGTGAAATCATCAATGCCGCGGGCACACGAAAGGGCGCAGAGGACAAGGCCCCAAGGCTTGCGTCAGCAAGATGTTCTGCGGCTATTATATCACAATCTGTCAGATAAGTCAATAGGCTTTCACGAAAGAACCCTCTTGCAAAAGTTTCAAGTAAGCCCCACTCGCAAATGAAACTTGACAAACCATACAAACAATGATAGAATATATACGGAGCGGTTCATGCTCTCCAAAACGATTTTGAGGTGTTTTATGCCGATATTATCTGTCATAACGGGTGCGTACAACGCGACGCGCTGTCCGCATTTTGAAAAATCCGTCACAAGCATTCTGGAGCAAAGCTTCTCCGATTTCGAGTTCATCATCTGCGACGACGGTTCCACCGATGAAACCTACGAACGGTTATTGCAGTTCGCCAAAAAGGATGGGCGCATCAAGCTCCTGAAAAACGAAAAAAACGAAGGATTGGCATCCACCTTGAACAAGTGCCTTTCCGTGGCAACGGGAACATACGTGGCACGCCACGATTGCGACGATTACAGCGCCAAGGAGCGTTTTGAAAAACAAATAGCGTACCTGGAAGCACATCCCGAGGTGGATCTCCTCGGAAGTGCCGCGCATCTGTTTGACGAAACGGGGGTGTGGGGGCTTGAAAGCTTTCCGCGCCGGGTGAAAAACGAAGACTTCCTTTTCACCTCTCCCTACAAGCACGGTGCGGTGATGTTTCGGAAAGAAGCACTCATGAAGGCGCAGGGCTACCGCGTCGTCAAGGAAACGCGAAGAACCGAGGACTACGATCTCTTCATGCGGATGCAAGCCTTTTGCAAGGGAGAAAACCTTCCCGAAGCGCTATATTATTTCTGCGAGGATGCCGCCGCAAAAAGCAGACGGAAATACCGCTATCGGATCGACGAGGCAAAGATTCGCGCCAAGGGCTTCAAGGCTCTGGGACTGATGCCGAAGGCTCTGCCTTACGTCGTCAAGCCGCTCATCGTGGGCTTGATTCCATCGGCGCTTCTCTCCCGTATGCAAAACAAGCGCCGTGCATCGGTCAACCGAAAACAAGATCAGAAACAGTAATTTGGGGAGGACGCTTTGAAATTATCGATCATCATTTGCGTTTATAATACCGCCATCGAATATCTGGACGAATGCCTCAAAAGCATTACCTGCTCCACCTTGCAGTCCCTTCGGGGAGAGTATGAGATCTGTATGGTGGATGACGGTTCCGTACTGGATTACAGCGCGCTGTTGGAAAAATACGAGATCAATTATCTCAAAACCGAGAACCGCGGCATTCTCGCCGCAAGAAAAACGGGCATCGGCATGGCAGAAGGAACGTATATTGCCTTTTGCGACTCCGACGACACGGTTTCCTTCCACTACCATGCTCCGATGGTCGCACACGCAGAGGAAACGGGAGCTGAGATCGTCATCAACGATTGGGCGTTCCACACACCCGGAATGCGCTATTATTGCAAGCACGACGATCTGATCCGATACGACGTCGACGTTTGCGGCGATGATAAGCTTCCTCTCTTTTTCAAAAACTGCGGTGCGCAGCACTCTTTTTACGTGCTCTGGAACAAGCTTTACAAAGCGGAGCTTTTGAGAACTGCGATCAAGCACCTGGAACAGTCCGGATTCCCAACGGATTGCTCCTATTCCGAGGATGCCGTCATCAACTTCTTCGCATGGCGAGATGCAGAGAGAATCAACAATATTCACACGGGATTTTATTTCTACCGCATCCATGATACGCAATCCGTCAAGGTCTCCTCAGAGGAAAAGCTGAGAAAGCAGATCAACAGCATGGCGGTCTGTCTTGACGTGATGCGAAACGGCATCAAGGATCACCCGAAGCGCGACGAGCTTCTCAGATGCATCCACGAATGGGGGGCTTTGATGTCCAGAACCCACTATTCCGAGGCAAAGAATGCAAAATACACCGAGCTTTACGACGTAATCAAGGAAAAATACAACGTCAAGCGGCTGAAAAAATCCACCGCGAAGGACGGGAAGGCATACGTCGGAAACATTCTTCTCGGAAAGAACTTTGAAAAAATCGATGCGATGCTTCTGGGCCTTTGGGAGTCTCCCGATACGAAGTCGGTCAGGCACGACCGCAAGGATCGGTATGCGGATCGAAGCGTTACTTATCTGGCTTCGATCGGAAAGGCAACTCCCGTCCGCACAAAAACGGCGGATCTTACGATTCCCAAAAAGGAATTGAAATGGCGCACGCGCATGATCCACAATGCGTATATTTACAGAATCGGTCAGATTTTTTTCAAAAAAGGATCCAGGATGCGAAAATTCTTAAAGAAATTCTTATAACAGCACATTGGGGCACTCGGATACATTTTGCATCCGAGTGCCCCAACGTATTTGTAAACTTCAACGTCTAATGAATTTTCGCCCCGTTCTCAACCAAAACGGTCTGCAAATCATTGATACAGACGCTTCGCACCTCTCCGTCACACCTGAGTGCAAGGGCTGCCGCAATGCCTGCCGCCTCACCGAGATTGGAGCAAGTGGGCATGATCCGCACCGATGCCTGCGCCTCGTGATCGGTTGAAATACAGCGGCCCGCCACCAGCAAATTGGAAACGCCGCGCGCGATCAGGGTGCGGTACGGAATTTCATAATACTTTCCGTTCGGGAAATAGTAGTGACTGGTTCCGCTGCCGTCAGGACTGTGAATATCAATATCGTAGCAGCAAACGGCAACCGAATCGGGGAAGGTCGCAAAGGACAAGAGATCCTTTGATGTCAAGAGATATTCGCCATCAATCATACGGCTCTCACGTGCTCCGATCCGAAGCCCTGTGGAAAGAAGCGTAGAATCCTTGAAAATCTCAAAATTTTGGCGAAGGAAATCATAAAGCTCAAACACCTGTTCCCTCGCCTCGATCTCGGCACGGGTAACGTCCTTGGCATCGGTCGGATCAAGCTTGACAATACGGGTGGTATTAAAGTGCACCACTCCTTGATGAAGCGTTTGGAAATAGAGAATATTTTCGCGAGGATTTTTAATTCTGCCGTCCTTCTGCCACTCCTTGTAAAGACGGTTGGCTTCCGCCATACATTTTTTGAAGTTGTCAAGGTCGTTTTCATCGATCTTCACGTTTCCAAGACGGAAGCAAAGAGTCATCGGCTGACACAGAGAATCTGTTTCTCTTCCAACGCGATAGGGACACCCCGCAAGATGAGCAAGGTTTGCGTCCCCCGTCGCGTCAATAAAGCAATCCGCAGCAACCCGACTGCTTCCCGAAACGTTGGAAACGGTCACCTCCGTTATTTTACCGTCCTTTACCGCGGCATCCGTCACTACCGTGTTATAAAGAAGATGTACGCCGCTCTCAAGTGCCATACGGTTGAGAACGCATTTGAGAATTTCCTCGTTGAAGGTGATTCCCGCAACGTAACGGACTCCCCCCATTTGATCCATACGATCCACGATCTCCAAAAAAAGACCGCAGCTCAGGTCAATGATTTCCGTGGGTTTTTCGGGATTTCTCGTCCAGTTCCCCATAAAGGGGTTCACCAGATCGTAAACCGCCGCACCGCCGAGACAATTGTACTTTTCAATCAGCAAAACGTCAGCTCCGCGCCGTGCCGCCGCAATCGCTGCGGATGCTCCCGCAAAGCCGCCGCCCACTACGACAATTTCATGTTTTTCAAATTTCATAAAAACGCCTCCAAGCACATCTATGTGCTTACATGATATCACAAACAAACAAAAAAATCTTATAATTTCGAAATGGTGTATTGAACAAAGGACACATTTATGGTACAATTGATTGAAATCAACGCACATTGAGTCAACCGAGATGGAAACCGATGGGCGATTTGGGGAGGGATGTCATGGACTGCGTGGGACTTCATGAAATGATCCGCATGCTTTGCTATGGAACAAAATTGCACGTAGGGGTTCTTTTTTTCGGAAAATACGGAAATCCAAAGCTCACACTGCCCTTTTCGCAAACCATTCATGCTTCCCCCGTCTGTGCCTGTCTCAAGGAAAGCGGAAGCCGGGCCTATGAGCGTTGCCTTCGTTGCCGCAATGCCGCAATCAAAAAAGCAATGGAGGAAAGGCTTCCGTTCGGCGGGCTTTGCTCGAACGGAATTTACGAATACACGTACCCCGTAACCGATGGGGATCATCTGGTATGCATCATCTATATCGGAAACATTTTAGAAGGTCGTGGGAGCGAACGGAAGCTGACCTACCGATTGAAAAAAAACGCATACCTGATCGACACCATGGAGCGAAACTATGGGGAGGAGCAATGCATGCACCTTGCAAAAGCAATGGAAAGCTACATAAGGATGCTTTTGCTGCTGTATCCGACGGACCGCAGCGAAAACAGCTTTGATCCCTTGGTGGAAAACGTCAAAGCCTACATCAATGCCAATCTCGAATACGACGTTTCCATCCTTGAGCTTTCCCGTATCTTCCATTACAACGAAAAATATCTCGGACGCCTTTTCAAAAAAGAAACGGGGCAAACGGTTCACGAATATATCAACAGCGAGCGTCTGTACCGCGCAGAGCAGCTTCTTGCCAAAACGGACGATTCGATCCTTTCCATTGCAACGCGCACAGGCTTTAACAATGTGACTTATTTCAACCGTGTTTTCAAAAAGCAACATCAAAAAACGCCCTTGGAATTTCGCAAGGACGCACGGAACTACGTTGAATTCCAATAAGCAAGCAAAAAGGCGGTATATATTCCCACAAAGACGTGTGCCTCTGTAACGGTGGGAACATATACCGCCCTTTGCAATTATTCTTCTACGATCATAAGCTCTTTTTTCGGCACAAAGCCACCCGCAAGATAAAGACAACCGCCGTCCATATACATGTTTTTGATCTTTCTTTGCAGCGTCGTCTTTTCGGGAAGCTCGGACAGATCGTTTACGTGATCGCGGTTAAACACGAACGAGTAAACCGCCGCGCCGTTTCCTCCCAGGGTATACCGCAAAAAATGTTTTCCAAATCCCGCAAGCTTTGAATCCGCTCCAGCGAGATCGGCAAGCTGAGGGGACATCATCCAGGAAGCACAGTGTACGGCGCGGACGTCCGCTTCGGGATACCGCTCGCGGCAAATCCGAAAAGCAGCGGCAAAGCTTTCCTCGATGTTTTCCTTTGTCAGCGCAGCTCCGTACGGAATATGGATTCCAACGATGCCGCCGCCTTGTCTGACAACCTCTGCCCATTCGCTTTTGGGATAGACGCGCAATTCGGGAAGCACACGGGCGTCTTCTGCTACGGCACGTCCAATGAAGGCATCCTCCGTTTCTCGGAAATCGGCATCAAATGCGCCCTCCTCATCGGTACATCCAACGCTTCCGAGCTGGTATCCCGAACGGTGGAAGCGTCCCGATAAAACGATGACCGCGTATTCCTCGGCACCGCGTTTTTTTAAAAGCATCCCTTGCTCGTAAAGAATCTGAGGCGTGATATTGAAGATCCCCGCAGCGAAAATCAATCCCTTCGCATAATTGAGCATCCACGAAAAACCGCCGCGCTCAAGGCCGGGGACACCGTTGCGCTCCTCCGATAAGCCGACGCGAGCATGCACCGTAGGCGTCAGCGTTTTGAGGATCTCCTCATCCGAAAAGCCGCGCCTTTGAAATTCGGAAATACCGAAGGGCAAGGACAGCGCAAGCACCAAAAGCGTATAATAAGGATATGCGTCCGCACAGGGCGGCAACAATTCTTTGATTTCTCCCCCCGCAAGCACGGGAACGGAGGCAACCAGAGCATCCGTCCATGCACGCAAGGGCGGATCGTTCAAAACCGCTTGCGCGGTCGTCTTCAAGAGATCGTAATATGGACCGAACACACTGTATTTCGACTCCAGCGCGTCAATCACAGCTATATAATCCTCTTCGCGCACCCCGTCATCCGCATTTTGAAAAAACGGGAGAAGCTTTTCGGGGATCTGCCGGTCGTTCGCCAAGTTTTGGCAATTCATAGAATACTCCCAAATCAATTATTTTACGCCCGTATGACCGAAGCCGCCCTCACCGCGTTCGGTCTCGTCCAGAGTATCCGTGACAAGGAAGCTTGCGCTCTCCACGGGAAGAAACATCATCTGTGCGATTCTGTCACCGCGGCGCACTTCAAAATCCTCGTCTCCATGATTGATCAGTCCCACCGAAATCTCTCCTCTGTAATCGCTGTCAATCACTCCGATTCCGTTGGAAAGAGAAACGCCCTTTTTAATACCAAGCCCGCTGCGTGCCGCAACGATGGCAACGTATCCGCGCCCGGCGGGAGAAATCGCAAGTCCCGTGGGGATCAGTGCGCGTTCACCGGGGTGAAGCGTGATGACCTCTCCCTCGTCAATTGCCGCGCGCAGATCAACTGCCGCAGAGCCCTCTGTCGCATATTCCGGTGCGGTCATCCCACGTGTCAGCTTCAATTTTACTTCCATCATCCGTTTCCTTTCAAGGAGCTTTTCGCTCACTGCTTATTTGACAATTGCAATCTTCCCATCCTTGTATTCCCAGGACTTGGTCATTTCGATGGGGCAAATGTTTCCGTCCTCTCCGAATCGCATCACGTCGATGCACATAAAGCGCGCATTCCCGTCGTCATTGTCGGGACGGTGGCGGTGGTACACGCAAAGCCACAGATCCTCTTCGGGAATATAAAAATATCCGTTGTGCCCCGGTCCGTTGGCAAGAGCTCCGTCGCCGGAGTTCAGTACGTTGACGTAATTTTCAAACGGTCCGAAGGGAGTGTCCGCAAATGCCGTATTGACGCGGTACGTCCCTTGCGTCCAGTCGCCCGCCGACCACATGAAATAATATTTTCCGTCCTTCTTGAACATGCAAGGACCTTCCACGTAATCGGGAGGGGTTATTTCACGGCAAAGGCTGCCGTCTTCAAAGGGAACAAGCCCCGTCATATCCTCATTCATGATCGCAAGATTGCAATGTCTCCAGCCGCCCCAGAAAAGGTATACCGTACCGTCGTCATCCTTGAACAGATGCGCGTCGATGGGCTGCGCTCCATTGTAAAACTCATTGACAAGAGGACGGTCAAGCAACGCTCGAAACGGCCCCGTCGGAGAATCCGAAACCGCGATTTCAAGTCCGCCCTTCTCCTCGGTCGAATGAATATCGCCCGAAGCAAAAACGTAATAATATTTTCCGTTCTTTTCGATTGCCGTGGGTGCCCAGATTGCTCTTTTTGCCCACGGGAATCCCGTCATATCAATGATATCGTCGTGCATCTCCCAATCGGTCAGATTTTCGGAAACGAAGCAAACCTGGTTTTTCTGATCGTCAAACGGGAGCGACTTTGTTGCGTAAATGATATATTTTCCCTCGTAAAAACGCGCTTCGGGATCTGCGTACCAGCCCTCGTCAATCGGATTCTGAATTTTAAATTGCATCGCTGTATTCCTTTACCTTTTTACAAATTTTTCTCTTGCCGCCGCAAGTGTCTTCATGGAAAGCTCGATGTTATCTATGTTTTTTGCGGTGGTGCGTACCCAGGGAGCGGTCATAAAGCCGATGAGCTTTTCGGGATCGCAATTCTTTACGAAGTGCTCCACAACGTCATCGCTGCAATACTCGCACTCACCCCACACGGAGCAGCACGGAACGGTCTCGTATCCGTCGTTGGCAGCGATCACGCCCTCGCGTGTCATCGTTTGCCAAATGGGAGCCTCCTCCATATATTCCACCCCGAGCGTTCCCTCGTTGGAATCCATATATCTTTGCTTGGACTTCACAAGTGTCCAATGCTCGCGTCGGATCGCAAAATAGATCCAGGGAGAGATCACAACGTCGTCATATCCCAGATGTGCGCGGAATGCTTCCGGCTCATACATGCACATATCCGCCCAGATCCACGGCTTGGCACCCGTCGCCTTTACACAATCGCAAAGGTAACAAAGATCGTGCCAGATCAACTCTCCCTGACGGTAATGAACCATGTCAAGATTTTTGAAAAATTGAGGATCTCCCTCCTCATCCATACCGAGATGAATATATTCGGGATGATCAAAGAGTCCGTAAACCTCCTCAATCAGATCCTTGCAAACGTCATAATAGACCTTTGTTGACATCATTCTGCGATACTCACCGAGCCACATGTGGTGCGTTGCGGAAAAATTCAATTTAGGGATCAAAGAAATTCCCCTCTCGCGGCATCGCTTGACCTCCGCGCGCACGCGATCGGTGCTCCATGCGCCCTCCTTGGCAAGCTCCGGATGACTTTGATATACCACTCCCTCACCAAGGTCAAGCACGATCTGATCGATTCCGTAGGTATTTGCCATATCCAAGAGACGCTCCCACGCCTCGTCCTCAAAATCGAGCTTCTGATCCTCCGTAAACCACATATTTTGTCCCAGCTCAACATAAATAGACCAAAACATTTCAGTTCTCCCTTCCCCTATAAAAATATCCGCCATGCCATACCGTCCTTGGCGTGGCATGGCGGATGCAAAGCTTAATGAATTGCAGTCCCTTCCGGAACGGAATCATCCACAAAAATAATTTTACAGCCGCATGCATGATTGGTTGCCGCGAGAAGCATACCTTGAGAATTGACGTTGCAAATACGGTTGGGCTTAAGATTTGCAATGACAATGATCTTTCTTCCCACAAGCATCTCGGGAGTATATTCTTCCTTGATAGAAGACATGATCACACGCTCACCGATCCCGTCAAACAGCGTCAGCTTCAGGCAGGAATGAGACTTGCGAACCCCCTCTGCCTTCAGAACCTTGCATACACGGAAATCGAGCTTTGCAAAATCGTCGATGGTGACCTGCTCCTTGACGGGAAGCACGGGATCTGCCTCGCGCACGATCTCCTCCTCTTCCACAGGACAGCATTCCTCCTCCACACCGTCGGCAAGCTCCTCCTCGGTTTGCGGATAGGAGAAATCCAGAAGACCTACGTACTTCTCCGCTTCGATCGCATAAAGGAAGAGATAAAGTCTCGGACCTTTTTCCTTGTCAATCAGAAGCTTGTACACGTTGCGGAAGAAAGCTCCCTGGAGCGCCTTCAATTCCTTGTCGGGAAGAGCTTCACCGTACACAGCCTTGGGAATCGCGTAAAGCTCCGCATTGAGCTCATCCAACGTGTATCCGCCCTTTGCAATATAGTCATGCAAAAGCTCCACGGTTTTACGCTCCTGCGCATCCAGTGCTTCGTACACCTCCCAATTACGGGCGGTTCTCAAGCGGTTGACCTGATCGGGCGCACACTGCTCAAGCCAGAACTTCGCACGGTCAAGACGGTCGGCAAACTGCTCTGCCGTGTAAGGAGTGCCGATCTTTTGGAAAACGGTCTCAAGCATCGGAACGTTGAAGTTCACGATCGAACCGAGCTGAACCAACAGTGCCATCGGAACGGTCTGAAGCTCTCTTCCTTCGATGATGCAGTTTTTCATAATATCCTTGACGGCATCATTCGCCTTCCCCTCACGAACGTCGGAGAGCATTTTATCAAATTCAAAATACTGGCGCAGAATTCCGTCGTCGAAGCAGAAATCGAATGCCTTGGTGGGTTCTGTCTTGGAGTAAAGCCACAGAATCACCTCGGGCTGATACAATTTAAGCAACGTCTCCGGCGTAAGATTGAGACCGGAGGAGGAGGACATCTTGCCCGTCATACCCTTAATACCGATGAACTCATAGCCCTGGAAAAGAGGCGCATCAAAATGAAAGATCCTGTCGGAGATAATTTTTGAGTTGCTGTAAGAACCCGTAGGAGCGGCATGATCCTTTCCGCCCGGCTCAAAATCCACGCGCTCATATCTCCAACGCATCGGCCAGTCGATCTTCCAACCAAGCTTGCAATCAAAATCCGTAAGGAAGTTGAAATGTCCCTCGTGTCCGCAGCGGCAAACGTAATCCGCCTCGGTACAGTCGTCGGAAAGCTTTGTGATCGTTGTAAAGTCAGTATGGCACTTGGGGCAGAAGATACTGACGGGATAGTACGCTGCCTTTTCCGCATCGTGCTCCGCGCGCAATTCTTCCTCCGACTTGCTCGTATCCTTGGTTTTGAAGGAATCCAGAATCTCAAAAATCTCTTCTCTCTTCTGCAAGGATTCAATGATATCCTTCGTATATTTTCCCTCGCGGTACATCTGTGCCTGATAGCGGCAATCCAGGGTGATCCCGAAGGGCTTCATCGCATTGAGGAATTCCTCCTCGAAGTGCTTCGCATAGTTTTCATGGCATCCCCAAGGATCGGGAATATCCACGTAGGGACAGCCGATATACTTGTCGTAATCACTCCCTACGACAGCCTGCACGTTCGCGGGAATCTTACGGCAACGGTCATATTCATCCCATGAAAAGAGAAGCTTCGCCTTTTTGCCCGCTCTTTGCAACGCCTTGACCACCATAAGGGAGGTCGCAACATCACGGAAATTTCCGATGTGAACAGAGCCGGAGGGGCTGATCCCCGCCGCGCAAACGTATTCTTCCTTGTTCGGGTTGCGCTCAATGATCCTTTGCGCAATCTCATCTGACCAATGCATTGTCTGAAAACCTCGCTTTTATCAAAAAAAATTATATACTCTATTATTTTATCACACTTTTTTCCGATTGTCAACAATTTGAAAAAGGAAAACGCGCGCACGCGGAAAAAACTCCGCGTGCGCGCTAAAAATGAAAATCAACCGATCAGAACGATGGGAAGATACAGAGCTTGCACGTGACCGATGCCCGTGATCTCGGCAACGACACGCGTTTCCGCGTGAACCTGATCACCGACGTTGAGAAGATACGTTTCCTCCTTCATACCGCCGTCAGCGCGACGTTCAGGCTGATATGCGGAAATAAAAATACTTTCTCTGCCCTCAATCGTATATCCGTCGGGAAGCCACCAGCGAATCCGCAGGCGCCCCGGGATATGCATCGCTCCCGCCATATCGTTGTTGAGCGTTACAATCAGGCGAATCTTCTTTTGCGTATTGGGGGTAATATCCGCACCGTCTTCCAGTGCCACGGTGGCGCGAACGTAATCATTGGACATGGTAAAGGAGTTCGGGAGAAATTCCAAAAGCCGTTCCTTGACCAAGGGACATTCGCAATATCCCTTCGCGGCATCGTGGGGAACCTCGGTAGCTCCCTCCGTCAGCTCCACACTTTCATAAGCTCGATTCCAACAAGGATACGTATGATCGTCTTCCAAAGACAGTTTTGCATGCTTCATCACCAAATCGGTCAATTCCGTGCAGGTCTTCGGAATACCGTAGATCGTGCCTCGATCGATCGAAATCGTAACGATATCGTCTCCGATGTGCGAGCTCCAGTCCTCAGGAATCCCCTTTGTTCCGTAAAGAATTCCCATGGTCGCCCCCACCGTTGCCGCGGTGCAATCGGTATCGTCACCGCAATTGACCGCATACAGCATCGAGCTTTTGAAATCACCGCCCCCGTAAAGGAGCCCCAACACCACGTAAGAAACATTGGAGGGCGCTTCAAACCAACCGTCCCCGATATCGGAATTTTCCTTCTGCACCGCATCACGCGTTTCCTTCGGACTCATTCCCCGATCGTAGCAATCAATGGTCAAGCGCACGGAACGTGCCAGACGGCAATCCGTTGGAATCTTGGAAAGTGCGATTTCAATACAGGATCTCAAATCGCCGATCACAAATGCCGCCGATTGAAGCGCCGCCACAAAAATCGCGGCATAGGTTCCTTCCCCCGTTCCGTGATCCACGCAAGCATCCTCAATCGCAAGCTTTGCCGCAACGTCGGGACGTCCCGGATTTAAGCACGCCCAGATTTCCGTGCGAATCCATGCCCCGTTGGAATGCTTCCAGTCATTGCGGTAATCTCCTGAAAGGGGCGGCAAAAGTCCCATTTTCATATTTGCCTTGCCGATCCCGTACTCGTTCCAGTGAGGGCAAATAAAATTCAACCAAAACTCACCGAGTGTCTGAGCATTGATCCTTGAGACACCGCAACGCTCCACAGCGGCAAGCCATACAAGCTGCAAATCAAGATCATCATTGGGAAGCACCTCCCCTGCCTTGGTAGCAAAGCCTGTTACGTTCATATATTCCTTCGTTCCCTCGTAAGGAGCACCCAGCGTGCCTCCGATATTCTTTCCAAGCCAACAGGCATAGACCTTATCCCGAAGCTCTTCCGTATTCAGTCTTATGTTCACGTTCATTTTCAAAAACTCCTTCCCTGTCATTGATGGGTATCAAAGCAGACCGACACATCTTCATTATAACAAAAAGCGATGCTCCTGTAAAGCACCGCTTTTTACTTTGTCCCTCTCGTTTTTTTACTTTTTTTATACTCTGCAAAGCTTACACCGGTCACGCGCGCAAACACGCGGTAAAAAGAGCTTTTATAGGAAAACCCGAGTCGCATGGCAATCTCCTCGTCCGAAAGCGTCGGATCGGCGCAAAGAAGCATTGCCCGATCGATACGACGTCGGTTGAGATACTCCGTCAACGACATAGAAAAACGCTTCTTGAAGGCACGGCTGAAATATGAGGGATTGTAAAAGCACTTTTTGGCAAGCGCCGAAAGCGTCAGCTCCTCCCCGAGGTTGGAATCGATGTAATCCAGAAGCGCTCTCCACACGTCATCCGATTCCTCTGTGGAATCCCCGCTGATCAGCTTTCGCAGAATCCGAACGATCAACACGTTCATGTAGCTCTTGACCACCGTTTTCCAGGAGTGCTTTTTCTCGTTGTATTCACGAATCATCGTAGAAAGAAGCGTTTCGATCTCCTGCCGCTCCTCCCCACGAAAAGACACCATTCCCTCCTCACCCGATTCCTGCAAAATTTCATCAAACGCAGTCAGATGCAATAGTGAAAAGGCATTTTCGGAAGTGATCAAATCCTCCCCTACAACCTCGGGCTTGAAGCAGATGTTGATATAGGAAAAACCGTTTTCGGACCGAAAGGAGTGCGTGCTTCCGTAATTGATAAACAGCAGATCCCCGCGGTGAACACACCACGTCACACCGTTGACCGTTTCCTCCGCTTCTCCGTCGGTGACGTAAACGATCTCAATGAAATCGTGCTCGTGAACGGGCATGTCGCAATCCCGCTCTGTAAGAGCAAACATATGAAAGGAGGCATCCTCCGTCATCAATTCCTTGGATTGATAAGTCTTCACGGGATCCCTCCTTGAACGTATGATTGGTTTGGTTCAGTCCTTGATGGCGATCAAATCACGGGCATACGGAAGCGACATGATCCAATCGCAAAGCACGTGCCACTCGGCAAGCTTGTGCGTACGGCGTGCGTAATAGATGTTGATGAGATTTTCGTAATTCATCGTCACCGTTCTCATCTGATTGTAGGACGAGGGCAGCATCTGGATCATATTGTGCCAGGGCTGTCTGTCCTCTTTATTGGCAAGAAACTTCTGACGCTCGGATTCCAGATAGGAAATGACGGCATCCAGCGCACAAAGCCCTCCTTCATCCAAACGGTCGCACGAAAAATCGGCACGGGAGAATTCATTGGCATGAATCTTGTGCATGGTGGAGGTTGAATTTGCCACAGTCCCTACCTTATAGGTGTCAAACTCCTTCCACCAGTAAAGAGGTGCCGTAATATCCACAGAAACGAAAATCTGACGCAAAAACTTGCGGTGATCGCTTCCCGCATGGGCAAGTCTCTTGGCAAGATCCAAGTCATTCTCGCCCAGAATATAGTTTCCCTCTTCATCGTATGCACTGTCCATACGCGCCCAACTGTTCATGGGGTTTCGCGCCCCTCTGATCGCATTTTCAAGGTTCATCACGGATGTCCGTTCGGTTTTGAGCATACCGTTGTCCTCCTCTGTCTGTACTCAATCACAAGTATAACACAAAGCGCAAGGGTTGTCAAGAAAAGGGAGAAAAGTTTGTAGCCCGTCGTCAAAAAAATCTGTCGGACAATCCCAAAAAGCAGCTTTGGAGAAAAGCTCTTGAAAAATCCCGCTTTCTTTGTCAATACTTACAAAACATCGTGCTTCATTTTTTGAAAAAATGTGCGTTCTCCTTCTTTCACAAGGGGGGCTTTTTGTGGTATAATATAAAATTGGATAGTTATGAACCGAGAAATCTAAAAAACAGGAGAAAACGCTGTGATCAGAGAAGATTTGAGAAACGTGGCAATCATCGCGCACGTTGACCACGGAAAAACCACACTTGTTGACGGACTTTTGAAGCAGGGCGGCATCTACCGCGACAATCAGGAGACCGTAACCCGCGTCATGGACTCGGGAGATCTGGAAAAGGAACGAGGCATTACCATCCTTGCAAAGAACACTGCCGTTCACTACAAGAATACCAAGATCAACATCATTGACACCCCCGGGCACGCCGACTTCGGTGGCGAGGTGGAACGAATTCTGAAAATGGTGAACGGTGTTATTCTGCTCGTGGATGCCGCAGAAGGACCGATGCCGCAGACGCGCTTCGTGCTTCAGAAGGCACTGGAGCTGAATCACCGAGTGATCGTTTGTATCAATAAAATCGACAAGCCCGACGCAAGGCTTGGCGAGGTCGAGGACGAGATTCTTGAGCTTCTGATGGACCTTGGCGCCAACGACGAGCAGCTTGACAGCCCGATGCTTTATTGCTCGGGAAGATCCGGAACTGCCACCGAGGATCCTTTGGAGGAGGGCGTTGATCTGACGCCCTTGTTTGAAAAGATCGTCAACTACATGCCCGCTCCCGGCGGTGATGAAACGGGAGATCTTCAGCTTCTCGTTTCTTCCATTGACTATAACGATTACGTGGGACGCATCGGTATCGGTCGCATTGAGCGCGGAAATATCCGTGTCGGCCAGGAGGTTGCCGTCTGCAACTATCACAATCCCGGAGCAATCAAGAAGACCAAGGTCGTTTCCCTGTACCAGATCGACGGTCTGGTGCGTACCCCCGTGGAAAACGCGACCGTCGGTGACATCGTTTGCTTCTCGGGTGCCGGAGACATCACCATCGGTGATACACTTACGGCGGTTGCATGCCCCGAGCCGCTTGAATTTGTCAAGGTGTCCGAGCCGACAATGGAAATGACCTTCATGGTCAACAACAGCCCCTTGGCAGGTAAGGAAGGAAAATTTGTCACCTCCCGTCAGCTCCGCGACAGACTTTACCGCGAGCTTCTCAAGGACGTTTCCCTGCGCGTTTCCGACGGTGATACGACCGACGAATTCCGCGTTGCCGGAAGAGGTGAGATGCACCTCTCGATTCTCCTTGAAACCATGCGTCGCGAGGGCTTTGAGCTCGCATGCTCCAATCCCCGTGTGCTTTACAAGGAAATCGACGGACAGAAGTGCGAGCCGATGGAACGCGTCACCCTTGACGTTCCCATGGATTTTGTCGGTGTCGTTGTGGAAAAGCTCGGTCAGAGAAAGGGCGATCTTCTCTCCATGAATCCCGTGGGAAGCCGTACCCGTATCGAATACTCCATCCCCGCGCGTTGCCTTTTCGGTTACCGCTCCGAATTCCTCACCGCAACGCACGGCGAGGGTGTCATCAACACCATCTTTGACGGCTATGCACCCTATCGCGGTGAGATCGCCATGAAGTTTACAGGATCTCTGATCGCCTCCGAGGCGGGGGAGACCACAAGATACGGGCTTTACAACACCCAGGAAAGAGGGATGCTCTTCGTAGGTCCTCAGACCGAGGTCTACGAGGGAATGATCGTGGGAGAAAATCCGAAAAATGACGATATTGCGGTCAACCCCTGTAAGAAAAAGCAGCTCACCGCGATCCGCTCAGCGGGTGCTGACGAAAAGCTGCTTCTCACGCCTCCCAAGATCTTTACCCTGGAGGAAGCCATCGAGTATATCACGGATGACGATCTGATCGAGGTCACTCCGAAATCCATCCGTCTTCGCAAAAAGACGCTCAACACCGAATTGCGCATGAAGGAAATGATGCGTCGCCGCCGCGAGATGGAAGCTCAGAAAAAATAAATACGCGAGCCAAACGGACAGTCTCAAAGCTTCCAACCGAAGTTTTGAGACTGTTTTTTATTTTTTAACCCGATTGTGCAAACTTTATGCCATATTTTTCAAATACAAGCCCTCTTTTTTGTGCTATAATGATCTTATAAGGCTTCAAGGCAATTCGCTTTGGAGACAAAATTATAATTTCAGCTGACTGACAGCAGAAAGGTACTCATTATGAAAACATTGAAGCTCGGACTTGTCGGATGCGGCAAGATGATGGCAGCACACGTCAAAGGAATCAAGTACGTTGACAACGTGGACATCGTAGCGGTTTGCGACGTTCTTCCCGAAAACGCAAAGGAAACCGCAGAGGAGCTCGGCAGAGACACCGGGGTTACCCCCAAGGTTTATACCAACTACCGTGATATGGTAGACGAAATCGATGCGATCATGATCGCACTTCCCCACGATCTGCACTATGAATGCGGCATGTTCTTTGCGCAAAACAACAAGCACATCCTCATGGAGAAGCCCCTTTGCAACACCGAGGAGGAATGCGTAAATCTGATCGAAGAGTGCGAAAAGAGAAATCTGAAGCTGATGTGCGCATATCCCTGGCGCTACAATCCCGCAATGCTCAAGTTCAAGGAAATCGTTGATTCTGGCGAATACGGTCAGATCATTCAGTTCTCTGCATGGACCGAGCAGCTCACGGGGGCGACCTGGACCTTCGATGATCCCCTGAACCGTCATTGGGGCATGACCAACCGTCTCGGCGGCGGTCAGCTCTTCAGCCACGGTTGCCACTATATCGACCTGTTTTTGTGGTTCCTCGGCGAGCCTGTCACAGGTGCACACGTCGGTACGAACAACGGCACGCCCTGGATGCTCCGCGAGGGTACGAGCGCGGTGGTCATGAAGTTTGAGAACGGAACCGTCGGCTACCACGGAGCTACGTGGGGTGCAAGAGGTACTCGCCTGGCTTACGACTTCCAGATCCAGACCGAAAAGGGAATGCTGGAATTCGAAAACAACTCGGGTGAGATCCGTCTCTACAACGGGAGCGGCGAGCACGTTCCCCACGGCGGAAACGAAAGCCAGAAATATCACGTTCTCTGGACAAGAGACTTTGACAACGGCAAGCACACGCAGCATGAGATCAAGCACTTCGCAGAGTGCGTTCTGGAGGACAAGCAGCCAGAAACCGACGGCAGAAGTGCTCTGCAGGGCCTGCGCGTGATCTGGGAGCTTTACGATGCGGAAAAGAACGGTCGTATGGCAAATCTCAAGGGACTCGGTTTCCGGTCGATTCAATAATTTTCCCCCCCTCGCTCACCGCTTGCGCGGTGGGTGAGGGGTGCTTTTACTACTTGACAATGCGTTTTTTGCGTGCTATAATAAACGTAATTTGAAAAGGAGACTTACCACTATGAATCCAACGTATACCGTGATTGAAAATGCCAATCTCGTATTGGAAACCGGAATTTTGTGGGACGCTACACTTCTCCTCCGAAACGGAAGAATCGCAGCATACGGAAAGCCATCGGAAATGACGATCCCCTCCGATGCCTATCGCATTGATGCGAAGGGAGCGTACGTGGGACCGGGCTTTATCGATATTCACGTCCACGGCGGAAACGGATACAGCACCTGCCATGACACCAAACAGGCTGCAAGATTTTTCCTCTCCCACGGAGTGACCTCGCTGCTTGCCACCACCGACTACTCCATGCCGTTTGACGAATTTCTCACGTCCATCAAGGAAATCAAGGCATCCCTTCCCGACGCGCCCAACGTTCGCGGAATCTACATGGAAGGTCCGTACATGAATCCGAATTACGGCTGCAACGCGCACAAAAACCCGTGGCGTCATCCGCTTGATCCCAAGGAATATACGGCACTTGTGGATGAGGCGGGCGAGCATGCGCGCGTATGGGCAATCGCTCCCGAAAGACAGGGGCTTCTTCCCTTCCTCGAATATGCGAGACAGGTCAATCCAAACGTTCTCTTCGCCGTGGGACACAGCGAAGCGCTTCCCGATGAGATCCGCGCCCTCGGCGCATACCGTCCCGTCTTGCAGACGCACTCCATGAACGCCACGGGCAGACGTCCCGTCGGCGGCGGTCTTCGCGGCTACGGCCCCGACGAATACTGCTGGAAGGATCCCGAGATCTATACGGAAATGATCAGCGACTCGCTCGGAGTTCACGTCAACCGTGATATGCAACAGCTTCTGATCCATACCAAGGGAATCCATCGCGTGATTCTGATCTCCGACTGCACCACAATGCCCTACCCCAATCCACCCGAATACGCGCACGTACCGGATCTCAATTATGATGATCGCGGTGGCATCGCGGGCAGCAAGATTACATTGGATCAGGCATGCAAAAACGTGATGACGCATACCAATTGCGGAATCGCGCAAGCATTTGTGATGGCATCTCTCAACCCCGCCCGCGTTCTCGGTATGCACAACGAGCGCGGCTCGATCGCTGTTGGAAAGATCGCCGATCTTGTATTCGTTGACGATCGCTTCAACGTCAAGGACGTCATGCTTGACGGTAAGCTCTGTAAATTCTGATGAAAAGTGAGGAAATCTCTATGAACAGCTTGGAGGTAGGCTTTGCCGAAGTCAATATCAATCCCCCGCTCGGCATCGGTGTCAGCGGATATTACGTTCCCAGATTTGCCAAGGGCATTCTGGACGATCTCGCGGTCACCGCACTGGTCTTGACCTGCAACGAAAAAAAGATCGCTTTGATCTCGGTAGACGCATGCGGTGTTGACGAGTGTCTTGTAGACCGTTACACCGCCGCAATCCAAGAGAAAACGGGAATTCCCGCAGAGAACGTCTTTCTTTCTGCCACGCACACACACACAGGAGGTCTTCTTGTTCCTACCGAAGCCTTTGCAGCAGATGAGGATATGATCCACCGCTACGGTGCATTCGTCGGAGAGAGAGTTGTAGACGCCGTCACGCTGGCACTTGCCGATGCAAAGAAGGCTACCATGGGTTATATCGTCGGATACGCGCCCGAGCGTGTCGCCTACATCCGTCGCTATAAAATGAAGGACGGATCTACCTGGACCTGCCCCCCCATCGACGATCCCAACATCGATCATCCGATCGGAGAGCTTGATCAGCGCGTCAACGTATTGCGCTTTGACCGTGAGAACGCCCCCTCGATCGCGCTTGTCAATTACGGTCTCCATGCCGATACGATCAACGGAGAGCTTCTTTCTCCCGACTGGCCCGGTTGGATGAAAAAGACGCTCGACAAAGCACTGGACGGTGTCAAGAGCATCTTCTTCAACGGTGCGGAGGGCGACGTCGGAAGCACGAACGTCCATCCCAAGCCCGGCGATATGAACGATACCGAGATCAGCTTTGATAACGAAATGAAGAGCCCCGGAATGGCGCGCTTTATCGGTCGCGCAATCGCGGGAACGGTGCTTCAGGTCTGGGACAAGGTCGCTTACGTGCCCGTGGATGACATTGACATCATCAAAAAGAAGATTCCCGTTGCCGCCAATCTTCCCACGGCTGCCGATCTTCCTCGCGCACACGAATACAAGGAGCTTCACGATGCGGGAAGAGACGATCTCATTCCCTTCACAGCAATGGAGCTGACCACGGTCGTGGCAGAAGCGCTTCGTATGTGCAGACTGGAAAACGGTCCCGAAAACTTCATGCTTCCCTTGACAGGCGTGAAGATCGGAAGCGTTGCGATGCTGGGAATCCCCGGTGAGCCCTTTACCGACATCGGTGTCGGCATCAAGGAAGCCAACGGCTGGGACGCAATCCTTCCTTGCGCGTTGACCAACGGAAACGAGGGATACTTCCCCATGCAATCCGCTTATGATGAGGGCGGCTACGAGGCACGCACCTCTCCTTACCGCGCAGGCGTTGCGGAAACGCTGATCCGCGAGGGACGTGCGATCCTTGACGTATTGAAAAAGTAAAAGTATAAAAGGGGGTGTCTCAAATGCATTTTGCATTTGGTCGACACCCCCGTGGTTTTTGCTTGACGGCTCGACGCCGTCATTTTCGCCCATCGTTCTATCAAAT
>JAZSMX010000051.1:0-29848 GCA_045536125.1 Eubacteriales bacterium
AGGCTTTCTTAATGAGACAGCCCCTTTTTGGCATCCGCACGGAACGAACCTGCTCCTCGCATAGGATCTGTATTGTTCGTGCTCCCGTTATTGACCGATCGCTCAAACAGCATCTCACCGCATCAGCGGAATCGGGTTCGCATACCCCGCCCGAAGATCGACAAGCTTGCTTGTCAGACGCAGGGCGTGGGTATCTTCGCCCATCGGGCGAAATTCCTGTTGGACGATCGGTTTTCCGCTCCGTGAACAAGATCTGCTTTGCTCGCAGAATTTCAGACTTGCTGTTTTTTTGCTATCTCTGTTTGGTTCTCCTCAACAAATATTATAAACCGAAAAAACTTATGGGCGTGCGATGGATCAGCCAATCAGCACGATCGGAAGATAAACGGACTGCACGTGTCCGTCCGCAGTGATCTCGACGACAATGCGGTTGCGGGACTCTACGTTCTCACCAATCGTCAAAACGTATGCCTCCTCGGCAAAGGCATTGCCGGGACGACGATCGGGCTGATATCCCGAAAGGAAAGCACTCCGCTTTCCGCTGACACAGAAGCCATCGGGAAGAAGGAAGCGAACGTGCAGACGAAGCGGAACAGTCCCCCCCGTCAGATAGTTGTTCGTGCGGAATTGCAATCGGAATTTCAGTTCCGAATTGGGAAGAACGTCAACCCCCTCGTCCATCACAGCGGTTACACGCAGATAGTCACACGTCTCGGTAAAGGAATTGGGTAAAAGCTCTTCCATTCTTTCACGCACAAGATTACAGGAAAGGAAGACATCGTATGCATTCTCGGGAATGAAATTGCTCTCTTCGGTAAAGCGAACCGTGTCAGTGCCGTTCCAAACGGGATAAAGGTTATCCGCAGTAACGGTTCTTTGCGCCAGTTCCACCACACGCCGTGTCAGCTCCGTGCAAGACTTCGGTATGCCTGCCAACGTTCCGCGATCGAGCGACAGAGTGACGATCTCGTCACCGATGTGCTCCACCCAATCCGCGGGGAACGCCTTTGTGCCGTGCAGAATGCCAAAAGTAGCACCAACTGTTCCCGCGGTGCAATCGGTATCGTCGCCACAGTTGATCGCCTCGAGCATCGAACGCTTGAAGTCCCCCTCGCCGTAAAGAAGTCCAAGGACAGCGTAGGAAACGTTCGAGGGGGCCTCAAACCAACCGTCTCCGATGTCTGCGTTCGACTTCTGGATCGTGTCACGTGTTTCGCGGGCACTCATTCCCTTGTCGTAGCAATCAATGGTCAAGCGAACGGATTTTGCCATACGGGAATCCGCGGGGATCTTGGAGAGTGCCACCTCGATGCACGCACGCAAATCGTTCAGCACAAATGCCGCCGACTGCATCGCCGCCACGAAAACCGCCGCATAGGTTCCCTCACCTGTTCCATGATCAATGCAGGCATCCTCGATCGCATATTTTGCCGCAACATCGGGACGCCCCGGATTGATACATGCCCAGAGCTCAGTACGGATCCACGCACCGTTGGAATGCTTGTAATCGTTATGGTAATCCCCTGAAAGCGGCGGCAAAAGCCCCATTTTCATGTTTGCTTTTCCAATGCCATATTCGTTCCAGTGCGGGCAAACGAACATCAGCCAATGCTCGGCAAGAGATTTTGCATTGATGCGCGTCACACCGCAACGCTCGGTAGCAATCAGCCATGCCAGCTGAAGATCAAGGTCATCGTTCGGAAGCACTTCACCCTGGCGCGTCGCATACCCCTTGACGTCAAGATAATCCTTGGTCCCTTCATAAGGCGCACCCATCGTTCCGCCAATGTTCTTTCCGATCCAACAGGCATAGACCTTGTCCCTGTACTGCTCAAAATTCAATTTAATATCCATATCGCGCCTCCTGCGTGTTTTTTTTCGTCCTGTTTATGTATTAAAAACAATACTTCCACAGTTTTTCTCATTTCAAATAGAGCTAGAAAGATTATCAATCAAATATTGGCAGTTGACAACCTTTTCCATCAGCATCCCTTTGGTGTAGTAATAATGATTTGTTGCTTCAAAACCGATCTCGGGATATTTTTCCATCAGTTCCCAAAACTTTGTTGCAAGTGGGATCTCTGCTTTGGCAATGCACACCATCTCCGCAAAATCTCCCCTGTTTCTTGCCCGTACAAATTCCGTTGATCAGCATGAAGGAGAACAAAAGAATTTGCAAAGAGTGACTTTTGAGAGGCTTTTTTTCGGATTGCTCGTCTCTCTTTCGAAAAAGCAAGGCAACCAACGCTGAAAAAATTGCGGAGACAACAAAAGCGATCACCAAAAAGGCATTCAGTTCCTCGCGGTAAGGGGAGGTTTGATGCACCTTTTGCATGATTCCGATGGCACCCGTCATTAAAAATGAAATAGCACAAAACAGGATCCATCGCAAGTTAGCACGCTTTTTTTCTTGTTTATTTTCGGCGGCAAAAACGAAGCTGGCAAGCATCAAGGCAATACCAACCCCTTTCAAGGGAGTAAGGTGCTCTCCGAAAAAGAGAATCCCCGAAAGCGCCGTAATCAACGTAGAAAACGAAATAATGACCGTGGTATATGACATGGGACCCAACTGAAGAGCGACGAGATTTGTAACCAGCTGCAACGTAACAACAAGACCGAACAGAGCACCAAGAAGGAGTGTAAAAACCGATGCCTCTCCAAAGCCGCCCATCAAAAGCAGGAGGAGCGCCGAAACGATACTACCAACGGAGGTGTAGAGAACCGTTCCAAAAAGCCCCGACTCCCGATTTGTGTATAGTTTTTTACAATATTGCCACCAAGGGCACATCGCATGTTTAAATCTGCTTTCGATTTTTAACACACTCGGGATGTGAAATCAGTGCGTCACCGCCCGTATCACATCAAGGATCGTGAGATGTTCGATTTCGCCATCGGCTCCCGTAAAGCCCATAAAGAAAATCATTTTATCTTGCTCAAGGTCTTCGCTGCGGCATTCCCCAACGTTTCCAACCCTTTTGCGCTGTAATGCCCTCTGACATAGGGGTTCATATATTCGCTTTGCTCATTCAACTCGGTTGCAATATCTGTGAGCATTACAAAATTCTCGTCCTCGCGACAAATCTCGTCCTGTGCCGCAATGATTTCCGTATCACGGCCATCGTTTGTAAACCTTCCAACCCGTATAACTCCGAACAGATCAATTCCCAAGTCCACCTTTAAAGCATCACAAAGAACGCGCAAAGCCGCTTTATAATCATTTTTCATTACACCGGCAACCGCATCGCTTTCACCTTGAAGCCAAACGAAATAAACACGTTCGGGGGTGACCTTTTGGAGAGCCCCACGTGCTTTTTGGGTCAACACTTGATAAATCGGGCTGCCCGGCAACCACTCGGAAATCATTGTACTTCCCTTCGCAGCATGCACCGCAAGAACCGATCTTTTGGTCATCTCGGTATATGCTCTGCAAAAGCTCGGCACCATATTGGTATTCCCATAACAGGACGCACCCACTGCATGCTCTGCCAGCCATGACGTAAGACCGGTTTTTGGCGTAAAATCATAGCCTTGATCCATGGAGTAGGTGATATTTTCTCCAACGGGATTTTGAAGAGGAACCAATTCATCCGTCAACCATTTGTATTCGTATGCATCGTTTACAATACCGTTTTCGGAAAGGCACTCACTTTGTCCCTGCATATTGCTCTGCCCGCAAAAAATAATCACATCCATATTACTTCACCGAAAGCTTTTTCACCCGTTCCGGATGCGAGATCAAGGCATCTCCATTGGTATCAATGTCCAAAAGCGTCAGATTTTCGATCTCGCCCTCGTCTCCCATAAAGCCGATGAACGGAATCGGGGATCCCGTGGCATTTGTCTGCTCGGCATTGTAAACGTTGAGATACTTCACATAGGATTGATCCTTGATGCCGATTGTTGGCGTGGTGCATCTCGTTTCGTTTCTGTGAATGTTAGAGAGCGTCAGACGCTTCAAGGTCAGATCGGGACCGATCTGAATAAGCGGACTGTAGTTTCCGGGTACGTCAACCGTTCCGGGGCAGTGCGATGCATAAACGTTGGAAATATCGATATTTTCAAACGCACCCGTTCCGAAATCCTTGTATTTGCTGATGACGATGCAATAGGTATAAAACGTACCGAAAATATTTTTGATGCTGACGTTCTTGACGGGGGTGACCTGTGACAGAAGACGCACCGCACTGTGGCAGCCCTCGGCAAAAATACCGTCAATTTCAATATTCTCAATGGGGCCAGGCATAAAATCGTCACTTGTCAAGGCGATGAGATCATCGTGGCAAGACCCCTTGAGATTGTGAATATAACCGTTTTTGCAGTATCTTTCCAGATGGATTCCGTCCAGATTCCAAAGCTTGGGGCTTCCCTCATTGTACTCAAAGGTGATATTTTCGATGGTGAAATCCTCAATGAAGCTGAGCGAAATTCCGTATACCACGGGGTTTACGATCGTGATATCTCCAAGGTAAAAGCGCTTCACGTCGTTGAAGGTAAAACAAAATCCACGGTAGACCGGTGGAAAATCCTTGCTATGCTCCCGATCAAAGTTATTTTCTTCCATCCACTGCCACACCGTTTTCCCGCTATCGGGATCGGGAAAATGATATGGATTCGGCTTTTGCTTGTTGTGGTTCATATCCCAGATACCGCCCACAACCCTCACCTGATCGTTTCCGTTGATATGGTCGTCATTGGTCAGCATTTCGCAGTTTGCCCAATCCGAAAGCATGATACGCGTGAAGGCATCCAAGCGCAATTCCTGTCTTGAATGGATTTTTAAGGTATTGCTGATCACATAATGCTTCTTCGGAACAGGCAAATATACGACCTGCATTCCCGTGTCCAACATTTCCTGAATGGCGGGATAATCATCGTGAATCCCGTCACCGTAAAGCTGATACTTCATATCTGTTCTCCTTTGATCATCACAAGATTAACGTTCATGTTATGATCTGTAATTACAAGATCTGCTCGCTTCCCCACCGCGATCTCACCGCGGTCGTAAAGTCCTACCGCACGTGACGGATTATAGGAGGCAAATTTGAATACGTCTACCAAGGACGCTCCCGTGTGCTTGATCATATTGCGGCAAGCGACGTCCAGTGTCAGCTTGGTGCCCGCAATTTCTTTTGCATAGTCAAAAAGAATATCCTCGACACCCTCGTAGCCCTCCGGAACAGGCGCGTCGCTGGTATACGCGTCGGAGATCAAGATCACGCGGTCATCCCCTTTGATACGGCGCACCAAGCGCAGCATGTAGGGATCAACGTGGATCCCGCGGCTGTCGCAAATCAATTCCGCGTAGATATCACGGTTGTAATTTACCGTTTCGTCTACACAAACGCCGCGACACTCGGGATATTTGACACGGTCGCCCGTGGCATTGGTGTGATGCGTACCGATCTTGAGTCCATACGGCATAAGAGCTTCGATCTCGGCAGGTGCCGCTTCACTGTGCCCCACCGCAAACACGGCATTGGGATTCTTTTTTCTGACCGCCTCTACAAATTCCAAAATATTTTCCCGCTCGGGTGCCAATGCCCAAACGCGAGCAAGATCCCACGCAGCATCGACAATGGGAGCATATTTTTCGCAATCTACGGGACCTGTCCAAGGGTTGGACTCTCTCTCGGCGCCAAACTTGGGATTGAGATACGGTCCTTCCATATAAAGACCGCCGATATTGATTCCCTCGGGGGTCTTCATCGTATTGCGGATCAGCTCGATCTCCTCCAAGTACTCCGCCGTGTTCATATTAAAATAGAGTGCGGGAAAGAGTGTGGTGGTACCGTGAGACAGATGCACGCGTGCGGCACGGGCGGGATGCTCACGGAACAGGTCTCTCCCGCCCGCATGTGTGTGGATATCCACAAAGCCGGGACCAACGTAGAGCCCCTTCGCATCGATCACATCGCAACCGTCCGGGATCTTTTTGCTCCGCATTTCACCGAAATCCACGATCTTACCGTCCTCGATCAAAAGCATCGCGTCGGGAATAAAGTGATCCCGCATGACAAGCACTGCATTTTTAATTGCAGTCATCGGTAGATTTCTCCTTTACAAAAAACGTGTTTTCTCCGACAGTCAGCTCACGTCCCATATACTCTCCCGACACACCGTCGGGAAGCGTCACGGTGTACGCAAAGCCGCCGTTTTCGTATTTCCATTCTGCCGCGATCCTTCCCTTGACCGTATCCTCATAGCCACGTACAAAGCCCAGCTCCTTGATGAATTGCGGACAAATTTTCACCCGTGCAAAGCCGGGCGCCTCCTCGCACGGAGCAATTCCGAGCAAGGACTTGAAGAACCAGCTCAGCACGTTGGAGAACATATGGTGGTTGTGAGAATGGATATGAACACCGTCCCACTTTTCAAACAGCGTGGTCGCTCCGTAGTCATACCACGTTTTATATCCGGGCTCGCTTTCGGTAATGATTCGATAGGCGAGGTCAGGACGCCCACACTCGCTGAGTGCATCGTAAAGATACTGCACACCGATCATTCCGACGGTGATGCATACGCCGTCGCGCTCTACCACTCTGACGAGCTGTCGGCAAAGTGTTTCTTTGTCGCGGTAAAGTCCGAGCATGATCATCATAGCACAGGAGGTCTGCTCGTTGACCGTGCATTCTCCTTCCTCCGTCAAATATTCCCCGAGGAATTCCTGCGTAGCATGCTCAAGCTCCCGACTGTCGGCAGAAGCATCCTCTCCCGCAAGTCTTTTCGCCAACACCATGACGCGAAGCACCTTGATATAGTACATCGAACGGATAAATTTTAAGGGGATCACCGTGGAATTTCCACCACCGAGCCAATCCCCCAAACGGAACTCATAATCCCGCTCGATCGCACTGCGGAAAAAGGCGCGGTATTTTTCAAAATGGGGGATCGCCCGTATCAAAAGCGATGCGTCTGCCGTGTAAAGATAGATGCGCGCGGGAAGCCCAAACAGAAAATAACCACATCCCGGTCCCCAATCAAGTCCGTATCCGGGCGAGGGGATGACACTGTGAAGCTCTCCCGAATCCAGCTGATCCGCAAGAACGTCCTCATACCATTTTTTAAAAAACGGAACCATGTCGAAGTTGATCAGCATCTGCTCGCAGCTCGCCTGCGCATCGTTCGTCCACCCGAGCTTTTCTCTTGTGGGACAATCGGTCAAGCACCAGAACATATTGGAAAACGAGGAACGGATGCCTGCGGTGTAAACGTAATTGATGATCTCGCTTCCCGAGGTAAAATCCGAGGTACGTGAGACGTCGTTGTGCACAAAATAGGCGCGGATCTTCTCTGCGCGGGGAGCTTGGGAAAGCCCCTCGATCAGTACGTACCGAAATCCGTGATAGGAGAATTTCGGCTTGAAGGTATCCTCCTCACCCGAGGCGATCAAGCGATTGACCATAAACTCCCAGCCCTCTGACGGATAATAGAACCGATTGTCCATTTGGTTGTGCTTCGGGTTTCCGTTCTCATCGACCTCCTCCGAATAGCGGAAGACGATTTCGTTTCCGCGTGGCTCTTGGAGTGTGATTTCCATATATCCCGCACTGTTCTTGCCGAAATCGACAAGATAGCCGCTTTCCACCTTACGAATCGAGGTTGGATACAGTATTTCGCACTCACGAACCGGTTGGCATGGAGTGATATGAAGCTCCCCCGTGATCTCGGCGGGATCGCGTTCGATGGCGCGGTGCCAGTCGGAATCATCATAGCCCGTGTACATCCAAGCATCGTTTTTGCGCCGCATATCCACGTGCTCACCGCTCCGAAGATGACTGTAAATAATGTGGGACGCATCAAAGCTTGCCGCCCACGACGCATCGGACACAAGCGCATCCTCGCCGTTGATCCGCAACGCAAGCATAAACTGCGGAGCGTCACGCCATGCGGCGAGATGGAATTTCCACACGCTTTGGAAGGATTCGTTGAAAAGCCCGTTTGCCGCAATGACACCGATCGTGTTGACACCGTCCGCAAGAAAATGCGTCACGTCGTAGACGTTGTACCAAAGGATCTTGTCGAACTCGCTGATCGGGGAAATGAATTTGTCCTCCGTCACGGGATTTCCGTTGATATACACCTCGCAAAATCCGGGCGCCTGGATCAAAAGCTGCGCCGAGCGAAGCTCGCTTTTCCGCACCGTAAATTCGCGTCTGAAAAACGGCAACGGATCAAAGCACGAAAAGCTTTTCGCCGTTTTTGTTGCCTTGATATATTTTGCTTTTCCAAAAACATCCATTTCTATTTCCTTTCCGCCGATGATCACATATTGATCAGAAATTTCTTTTATTGGAATACGACACCGTCGTTCACGACTTCTGTAAAAATCGGAGTCAGCGCGGTATGGAACATCCGCTGGTCAAACCAACGCTCGATATCGATCTCCCATGCGCCGCACTCTGCAGCAAAGTTCTTCCACGCTTCCTTCGCATCGGCATGCTTTCCGCTTGCCTTGAGAACGATGACCTTGGAAAGTCCGTTCAGATACTTAAGATAGTAGCGAAGGAGCTTGTAGGAAACCGTCTCGGCTCTCTTCTCGCATACCCTATGCGCTTCGACAAATGCGGAAAATTCCTCAACCAAGGCAGGAATTTTTGCAGCCGTTGCGGCAACCTCGGGATTGTAATAGCTTCCCTTTGCGGAGTCCTTACTCATTTTTCCGTACAGATAACCAAAGGGTACCAATTCTCCCACGCGACAAAGGAATTTCTCTACCTCTCTCCAATCCTTTCCAAAGGCATGGCTGAAGTAGTCTTCTTTCAGTTTTTCAAAATCGACCGAGGTATCAAACAGCGTGCTTGCGTACACGTAAAAATTAAAGCCCGTCGGGAAGAAGGAGCGCTGTGAGCCATCCTGGTTGATGCCGTCAAAGCCGTTGGCGCGATAGCCGCGAACGTCCCCGTGAATGATGCGAGCGGCACGCAGCGCGGCAAGATCCTGGTACTGTGCGCACAGGAAGTGGTACTCGGTCGCAAACGCGGGAATGTGACAGCATTCCATCCAGTTTTTGGCGTGCAGCAAATATTCGTCAACGCTCTTGGGAAGCGGAGACTTATTGAGCTCGTAAGGAGGCAGCTCTACGTTTGTGTCCAGCACGGGAGAGACCGACTCCGTATAATCGCGCGTGATCGCACCGACGTACACAGAGAAGCGGGAGGGATCGTTGAGTCGAGAAACGATGGGCGCCCAGGTGGTATCCACATAGCAACAAAATCCAATGCGTGTGGGAAGATTTCGTGCCTTGAGCTCGGCATCGATATCGTTGAGAAAATCAACGTACCAGTCACTGGGCGTTTTCTTGCGGCAGTTTTCGCATTCGCAATGGTTGTGCTTACTGTCGGCAAGCCAAACGTGAAGAAAATCCACGTTGGAGGAGGACTCTGCATAATCCGCGACCTTTTGCGTTACCCTTACCCGTGCCGCGGGATTGGACATACAGAAGTTGGTCATAAGAGCCGAGCCGCCCTTGAGCTTTCGCTCACCGTCCATCATTGCCACGTATTCCCCGAGCTCGGGAGGAAAATCATACGGATCGGTGCCTGCCCAACCCTTGGTCGTGTCGCCGTCAAACGCCATTGCCGACCAGCCGTGCCCCATATCGTGGAACTGAAGTCCGCGCTTGGCGATCTCCGCCTCGCACTGCCGCTTCCATTGCAATGCCTGGTCGGCGCTGATGGGCTCCTTTTCACGCGATTCGTTGCCCGCTCGGTCGTAGTAATTGTCGTAGTACACCTTGGGATTGTCAAATTCCATCATAAAGATGTTCATGCCGATCTTAGGTGTAAAGTCGATCGCCTCCATCATGTTGGGCTGATACTCGGCACCCTCGTTGCACTGACCGCGATAGCGGCAATCCGCCATTTTATGATACTTGACCGCCTCGATCCCCTTGATCGGAATCCACTCACCGTCGGTACCCGGGAAAAGCCAACGACAGCCGTTAAGCGTCAGATATTTATACACCGCCAAAAGTACACTGCGCGGATTGCTTCCCGCAATGATACCGCCCTTCTCGTCCGTATCGACGTGCAAAATATCATCAAAATACGGATCCTTCGCCTCGGAAACGTCAATGCTGAAATCCTGCATAAGTCCCAATCGAAAGCCGTCCTTGGCTTCGGGTGCATACTTGATTTTGATTTCACCACAGCGCGGCATCATCATGCGAAGGTATTTTTTCAGCTCCTCTGCGGCAAAGTCCACAACAGGGTTCGATGTGATTTTATTGATCACGTACATAATCGCACTTCCCTTCTTATTCTAACATGGTTTTTAATTTTTGCAAGGTATCACCGATCTTTTCCCAAAGCTTTGTTGCAAGGGGGATCTCTGCTTTGGCAATGCACACCATCTCCGCAAAATCTCCCCTGTTTCTTACCCGTACAAATTTGATTTGATGTTCGGAGGAACGAAGCTGAATATATACCGCCTCCGCCATATCCCTCGGCTCTGCCGCATCCACAGATGAAAGGAGGTTCAGTCCTTCCAGCCACATATCGCTCATTTTTGTAAACTGTCTTTCATACACGTCCTCGGGGTATTGATTTCTCATTTGCTGACGTCCAATTGCGGACAAAGTCCCATTTTGTACGCCTGCTTTTCGACATCCTGCACGCTGCATCCAAGACAAGCGGCAATCCGTTCCTTGGGAACGATATCCCAGTTGCGGAAAATAAACGCTTGCATTTTGGTGGGAAAATGTGGAAAATCAAGTCGGGCATCCGTCACGGGCGCCAAGGGAGATATGTTTTTATTCATACATTTTCCCTTTCTGTTTTTGGTTTGATCCGATTATTTTTTCATCTCCAAAAGCTCTTGCCTTCTGTCAAGAAGCTGATTTAAAAAGTGTTCCTTTCCGTGAGAGTAGTTTTCTCTCTCCCAAAGCAGGTCGTGCTCCGCACAGATCTCATCGATCATTGCCACAAGCTCGTCTATCTTTTCATTCTCGGCGGTCTGCGTCATTCGGATGATGCAAAGCTCCGCGCTTAAAACGACCATGCGCCCGTTTACGATTGCCTGGCGCTTCCAATTTTCATCAAACTCCACCTTCTTGATACCGTCAAGACATTTGTTCATATAGTCGATCACGTTTTCGAAATAGAAGGGCTCTCCGCACACCTTCAGATCAAAAAATCCGGGAACAGCGGTAACGTTCAACGGGTGACGGATAATAAAGCCGCACATCGTGGAGCAATGGATACGCTCAGGCTCCAAATGATAATACTGCTGCATTTTGCAAAGCCATCTTGCAACCGGTGCCCCAAATACATATTCATCAATGTATTTTTGCGCATTGTGGATATTGTAGGGCTTGAGGCTTGCCCCGTATTGCTTTTCCCCAACATGCCATGCGTACTGTGCCCCAAGCGCCAGGGGGACAAGACTCCATATGGGGTAATGCATATGTCCTTCTCCGCATCCCCAGTCTGTCACCATATAGCCGATGGCGCCGTGTGCCTTACCGATCTCACCGCAGCTACGGAGATTAAAGCTTGCTACGTCAAATCTGCCTGTCATGCTCAACCACGTACAGTTTCCCGGACAGATATAGTAAGGAACCTTTTTTGTTTCAAGAGCAGTTGCAAGCCGTTCCATCATCGCTGTTTTTGCAAGATCATATCCCCAACAAAGAGCGATTGCATCCTTGGGAAGACGCGTATATGCCTCCGGCGATTCATAGAGCATATCCGCCCAGAACTGCACCCTTTTCCCGTGCTTTTCCCGGATATGATCGGATAACTTGATCAGCCAATCAACAAACACGTTGTCTTTTCCTTTTTCTCGGCAAGCCTCTTCCAGATTGTACAGCCCAAGTCCACCGGCTTCATCAAGACCGATATTTACAAATTCCGACTTGAAGTGCGGAAGAATGCTATCATAGAGCTTGTCGGCAAATTCCATGGTTTCATCCAAAAGCGGATTTACCGTGGCGGTATTTACAACACCTCCGCTGACGTCCAGATGCTTGAATTCCTCTTCCTCCAGCCACGTACCCATATGACCGAGACAGTTTTGATTGGGAACAAGATCGATGAATCTGTCAGCGCAGTAGCGATCGAGATATTCAATGTCCTCGGGAGTGAGGCAATCAAAATCCTCGGTGTATTTCGGAAAATGCTTCAGCTTCATCACAAAGCTTTCCATGTAAAGCTGAAACTCATTGTACTTCAGCTCTGCCAACTGGTCGATCAGTCTCGTAATCGTCGAAACCTTGGGCATACGGCAGCGGCTGATGTCCAGCATATAGCTTCTCTTCTGAAAATCCGGATCATCATGAATCTCACAATAAGGAAGATTTGAGCCGTGTGCCTTGAGCAACTGTCTTAAGGAAGAAATCGCTCTGAAAACACCGCAATCCCCAAGGGCAACGATTCGAACACCGCCTTCATTGATCGCAATTTCATATTCATCCACAGAAAAATCCGCATTTTGAACAATCGTTACGTCTTCATTTCCTGCTTTATATTTTTCATACAGCTCCATCAGATCCAAGGTGTCGGAATATGCACAAAGCTTATACACACCATTCAAATACAATTCTTTTTTAGGTGTTGGGAAAATCATAGTAATATTCCTTTCTGTGTAAATCAGTTACATTCAAGCGCATTAAAATCCTAACTCACTTTAATAAAATTCATATTTCCAACCGGCATTTAGGACAACATTTTCTTAAGCTTTTGCAGTGTCTGTGTTATCCGAGTTGCGGAAGAGGCATCCGAAATTTCGCGCTCGATAATATACGGTCCCTCAAACCCGTTCTTTTTCAGAATGGAGAGCACGCGCGGGAAGTCGACAAACCCCTCCATAAATTCGGTCTCTTTCCCGAGCTCCCCCGGGGTGACGGGCGGAAGCCCATCCTTGACGTGCATGCTTTTGATATAAGAGCTGAGCGTATACACCGCATCCACGGGATTGCCGAGACCGTACATGATGAGATTTGCGGTATCAAGGTTAGAGTACACGTTTCCCATTCCGACGTCCTCGATCAGGCGTTTGAGCACGATCGGGCTCTCGCCCCCCGACTCCAGAAGCAGATTGAGTCCCAAAGCACCAACGTACTCCGCAAGCTCACGGACAAGCACCACCATCGTGCGGTACTCCTCCGAGAACGGATTGTTGGCAACAAATCCCGCGTGGATCAAAATATTTTCACTTCCGATCCACTTGCAGAAATGCGCCGCCTGCTTCAGATATTCTATCCGCTCCTCGCCGTACTTCGGGCTGTTAATCCCCGCATCCTCAAAGTCGGATGAAAAATTCCACTTGGTGTAGTTATCACGAAATCCGGCAAAGAGTGCGGAAATCTCAATGCCGTACCTCTCGGCGGACGCGCGAATTGTTTCCGCATCTCTTTCTGTATATTTCTCGGGCTTGTAAACGAAATGACAGCAGGAAAAACCGTTTTCCTTCAAATTCCGAAAGCCGAGATCAACTTCCCCGATCTCCTTGAGTCTGAAAAACGTTCCGAATTTCATATGCGTCCCCTTTCAAAGCTTCACGGTCTGATTCGTTCTTGCCGATTCGAATGCCGCCATCAAAACCTTCATGTTGTTTCGGATCTGTGTGTGTGTCACAATCTGAGTTTCCTTCCCTTCGATGGAAGCCAACACGTTTTCATAAAAGGTCTCCCATCTCGGTTCTTCCTCCAGCGTCGGCAGAGGAAGCTCCTCCAGGTCCTGTGTGGCTCTCGGCCAAAGGCTTGTAGACATTCCGTTGGGGGTATAGATACAGCCCTCGTGCCAGCTGATGTTCTGATTTTTGGCACGAATGATCTTTCCCTCTTTGCCAAACCATTTGTCAATGATGGCAGTTCCGTCACTTCCCTCTAAATGCCAGCGCGCCTCGGGCACGTAGCACCACAGGTCTGCCACAAAATGGGCAGTCATCCCACTTTCAAAGCCGATGGTCACGCGACAGACATCGTCCACCGTCGTCATACGCACCTTTTGCAGCTGTGCGGATACCCAAATCGGACGATCCTCCTCGTAAAGGTAGAGGATCTGGTCGATCATGTGGATGCCCCAGTCGTAAAGGAGTCCCCCACCCGCCTCGTAAAGGCTCTTCCAGCCTGCATTTGCAAAACCGCGATTGCCGTACAGGCGCGAATGGAGATAAAACTGTTTCCCCAAAACGTCGGAATGAACCAGCTTTTTGATCAAGGCATAGTCCACGTCAAAACGGCGATTGTGATGCACGGTATAAAGCATTCCCGTGCGCTCCGACGCGGCAATGATCTCCTCCAGCTCCTCGCAATCAAGGCATGGCGGCTTTTCGCTGATCACGTTTTTACCGTGCTCCATTGCCGCAATACAATGGTTTTTATGATAGCTGTTCGGAGTTGCAACGAGGATGAGATCCACGTCACCTTCGAAAAACTCCTTTTCCGTATCACAAACGCAAAATCCGTTTTCCCGTGCCAGCGCTCTTCTTTTTTCGTCAATATCGTAAACCAACGCAACGTCAAGCTCCGCAATCCGATCTCTTACGTTTTCACAGTGCCACGAGCCCATATTGCCGTAGCCGATGACACCCAACCTGTGCTTCATTTCAAATTTCTCCTGACCTCATCGACGGTAACGTAACGCTTTTCTTTATCCGCAAGGATCGCCGCATCGATGACAAGCTGAGCTTCCAGACCATCGTCGATGGTGGAGGTAAAGTTGTCCGTTTTTCCGTTTGCCATATCAATAAAGGACTGAGACTGGTAAATCTCACCGGGAGTACCGTACTTCTCGGGGGTTGCCACTCTTACCTTGCCCTTTGCAATCGTTTCCTTATCGCCATAGCAAATTTCCAAGCCCTCGCCCACATAGTTGCAGAAACGAATATATCCCTTTTCACCGTAAATGATAAACTCCACGAGCTGATCCTCCGTTTTTGCACAACGGGAAAGCTCGATATTAGCGGTTGCGCCGCTTGAAAGATCTGCCAAAATATTCGCATAGTCATCGGTGGTAACAGGTGCCCATTCATCCGAATCAAGCTTCTGACGCTCCTTGATAAAGGTACCTCTGTTAGCACTGAGTCCTACGATCCGCTCGTTCATCCAGCCGAGGAAGTCAATCATGTGAGAGCCGAGGTCACAAAGCACACCCGTACCCGCATACTTTTCATCGAATCTCCACTCAAGGCGTCTGCCCTCCCAAAGTCCGCTTTCCTTAATGCACTTGATGTAGCAATGATACACCTTACCGACAGCACCCGAATCGATCACGTCCTTCAAAAATCTTGTGGTGGGCATGTGACGCCAGGTAAAGCAAATGAATACGGGAAGTCCCTTTTCCTCTGCCAGGAGACGAACCTCTTCAACCTCGCGACTGTTGACACCCGCAGGCTTCTCCATGCTAACCGCAAGACCTGCGTTAAGGGCATACTTTGCTTGCTCACAGTGGAGGCTGTTGGGAGTACAGATATCCACCATGTCGCAAAGTCCACTGTCGATCAATGCTTTGTAATCTTCAAAAAGGCACTCGTCCGAGAGTCCAAAATCCTCTTGCGCCTTTTTTCTTGCCGCTTCCTTTACGTCACAGACAGCAACGATCTCCGCATCCTTCGAAAGTGCATAGGAGGAGCGGTGATTTGCTCCGGCAACCCAACCGTAACCAATGATTCCAATTTTTCTTTTCATGTTCAAATCCTCACTTTCTTATTGAAGAAAAAATCAATTTTATCAAAACAATCCTTGTGCAACCGATTCATAAGCACAGATCACGGTGTTTTTGTGTCCCTGAAGAAGCGTTGCGGGAATCTTCGGTGTGGGAGTATCAAAAAGCACGTGCTTCACAATTCCGTGCTGCCAATCACGGTTTAATGCGATGTATATTTTTCGAGCTTCCAGAATCTGCTTCATTCCCACGGTGATACACCATTTCGGCATTCCGCGAAGATCGCCACGCTGATATCCGTAGGCATTGATCGTCTGCGTTTCACGGGAGATCGGCAACACTCTGGTTCCAAGCGCGGCATACTCCTCTGCCGTAATACTGTCCCCCTCCTCTGCAGGCTCATTAAAAGCAATATGTCCGTTGATTCCCAGTCCGCCAAGACAGAGATCCACTCCGCCAAGCTTCGCGATCAACGCATCATATTCTGCCTCGTGTCCGGGGGTTGGAAAATTTCGTTGTTCAAGAGGCATCAAAAGTTCTTCATCAACGCGAGAATAAAACTCATCCTCCATACGCTTGTGAAAGCTCATTTTATCACTATGATCAATGCACGTGTCGGGGGTGATCAGATATTCATCCATGTTGAAAAACCACACATCGCGTAATGAAACGCGCAATTGATTGACCATTTTCGCAAGGATCGGATACTGGTTGGTGGGACCTACAGGAACGATCATAACGGTCTTCTTTCCCGCAGCATTGTTTTTCATGATCTCATCCAGCATGACAAGAGCCATATCAAAATATACGTCCCATTCGTTGGGAACCGTTTTAAACGTAATGTTGTTTACATTTGTGGTCATTGTTTCACATTTCCCTTCCGCCGCACGAAAATGCGGCATTGATTTCAAAATTTTGTTCGCCTTTAAATTACAGAGCGATCACAGTATTTTGCGCTTTCTCCGCAACGGTTAAAAGCACCTCACGCAGATGCATAACCGCTAAGGTTTCCTCCTGTGAAAAATCGGGCTTTTCGCCTTCGTAAAAATACAAAATCTTTTCCATCAGGGTTTTAAAGAACTCGGAGGTTACGCTCTTGGAAACGGATGCACCGTTTTCCATCTCCCCACAAAGCGTAAACGGAAGAGACGGCGCATAAATCGCGGTTGCAGCCCTGCCGTCACCAAACAGCACACGGTAAATGCGCTGATCTCCCTGTGCCGTCGCAGAAACGGAGGTAGCCCCACATCCCATGGTTTTTACGATCATTTCAAGTTGGTGAACGATGTATTCCTCGGCGGCGCGTCCCCCACCCGTGGTGATCAACGCACGGGCTCCCGCAAACTCCTTCAATTCATCTGCGTAACGCAGAGCGGAGGTGCTGAATACGGGAGTGCCGTATTTCGCCGCAATGGAGAGGATCTCCTTTGCTTGCGCAAGATCGGGAGCAAAGGTCTTGTCAATATACGTAGGTTTCCCGTACGAAAGCGCGATTTTTGCATAAGGAAGATGCTTTTCGGGAGTGGAGGGGGCTAGGATCAGCAAAACGTCACTCTTCTCACAGCATTCCTCAATCGTAGAGCACATCGTGACTCCGTTCTCCCGGCACCACTGCGTATTGGTCTTGCCATCTCGCAAAGAGACTTCCTCTTCTCCCCATGCGTAGGCGATCTCGTACTCGAGACCGTTTTTCTCGCAGCATTCCCGAATCCACGCCGGATAGTTATTGGCATGCCATTCACTCAGATAATAATCGATAAATCCGATCTTTTTCATAAAACACCTCCGTTTTTATATTCGTATTGGAATATTCTGCACCTTTATTTCTTTTGGGAAACACCGTCGATCAAGAGCTCTGCAAGATTCCAATCCCGGTCCAGAATGGCAAGGTTTGCTCTTTTTCCGACTTCAATACTTCCGACGGTCGCATCCACTCCAATGATTCTTGCGGGAGTCAGCGTTCCGATCTTTACCGCATCCAACATGTCAATTCCCGCATCGATGAGGTTCTTCACCATTTGCCGCACGGGGGTGATGCTTCCCGCAAACCTTGTGCCGTCCGCAGTAACTGCGACACCGTCTCCGATCTTGACCAGCTGTGCGTTTTCATCGGCACCCAGCTTATACAGTCTGTCGTCCTTTAAAAATCCCGCACAGCGCAACGAATCCGAGACCACGGCAACTCTGTCAGCCCCCTTTGCGCGAATGATCATTTTTGCAAGCTCAGGCGGAATATGACGGTTATCCGCAATCAATTCCACCGTCAAACGATCGTCGTTCAAGGCATATTCGCGCAATCCTACGTTTCGGATTCCGTCCTTGAAGCGAAGCTCACTCATAGCACAGAAATGATGCGTCAGATGCGAAAGTCCCGCGTCGATCGCAGGAATGAATTCGGGATAGATGCCATCGTCGTGCCCACCGGAAACGGTCACTCCAACATCGCGCAAGCGTTTGGTCATGATCTCCGCGCCAGGAAGCTCCGGAGAGATGGTCACCGTTTTGATCAAACCGGGATACTGCAGCATGTAGGAATAATCGTCGGTGTCGGGAACAGCAAGCTCCTCCTTTTGTGCCCCACGATTCCTTACGGAAAGATAAGGTCCCTCAAGATGGACACCTGCCACGATCCCTGCCTTTGCAGGGTTTGCCGTAAGGTATCCTTTGGTAAAATCCAAAAATCTTACAATGCTCTCTCTGGGGGCGGTACAGGAGGTGGCAACAACCGTGGTCGTTCCGTTGTCAAGATGAAATTGCAGTGCGGTCTCAAAAGCCTCGGCAGTAGAATCCATAAAATCCGCACCGTATCCGCCGTGCGTATGAATATCGACAAAGCCGGGAGTAACGAATCCCCCCTGCGCATCCAGAACCGTTTCACCGACAAGATCTCTTCCGATCTCCTTGATCATCCCATTTTCTACCAAAACGTCAAACCCGTCAAGGATTTGCGTTGGCGTAATAATTTTTCCGTTTTTAATAACCATAAAAGCCTCACAGATTCTTTGCAATCGACATACTCAGATCGTAATTCCGCGCACCGATATGCTGACATTTATATGCCGCCACCGCACTTGCAAAACGGCAAGCATCCGCAATACACATTCCGTCGAGATAAGCCGCAATCAGCGCACCGTGAAAGGTATCCCCGGCACCGTTCGTATCAACGGCATTCACGCGAACACTGTCATAATGACGAATTGCATTTCCGTCATGGTAATAGCCACCGTTCGATCCGTCGGTAACGACAAGAATATCGGGAGAATACCTCCGTGAAAGCATTTCGGTCGCCGATTTCACATCCTCGGTCTCGGTAACCGCCATTGCAAACTCAGCCGAGGGAACTAAAATATCGACCAGAGGCAAAAGCTCCTCGATTCCCTCGTAAGTGCCACCCGCGTCAAGACTGACCTTGACACCTCTTTCCCTTGCGTATTTTGCCGCGCGTATCGCGCATTGCATATAGTTTCCGTCCAGATGAAGCAAATCTGCCGAATTGATCGGTGAAAGATCCACCAGCGAAGGATCGTCCGGAACAGATCCCCGATCGTAAAGGCAGGTGCGGCTCTGCGTTTCCTCTGACAACAAAATATAGGAAACGAAGGAGCTTTTATCGGGAAGGATCGTAGCATGATCGGTCAAGACACCGAACGTGCGCAATTCGGAAAGAATTTGCTTCCCCTCCAAGTCATCCGCAAAAGCGCCTATGACCGCCGTTTCCACACCAAGTCGGCTCATCACCACCAAAGCGTTACTCACGGGACCTCCGCCCGTACGGACGATTTCCTCCGCACGCGTTTTTTTATCTTCCGTCGGGAAACACTGACAGCGAATCAGTGTATCCAATACGTTTGCGCCAAGACCAACAACCTTTTTCATGCTCTACCGTCCGCCCCGAGAAGCTTGATTTTGGATTCCGCAAACCGCTTCACCGATGCAATCGGCTCTTTCATGAAAAGGTCGATCGCATAGGTCTTCCGATCCACCTCAAAAACGGCGTCAAGGAAGGAATAGCACACGTCCGTACCGAAATTGATCTTGCGAATTCCGTTCTTCACGGCAAGACGGATCTGATCGTCGGGAACACCGCTTCCGCCATGAAGAACCAACGGGGTTCCGATTGCCTCTTTGATTTCCTTGATTCTTTCAATGGCAAGAACAGGCGCCTGCTTGTATCTTCCGTGCGCGGTTCCAACCGCGACGGCAAGAGCGGAAACGCCCGTCCCATCCACGTATCTCTTTGCTTCCTCTACCGTAGTATAGTCGGTGGGGACACCGTCTGCCGCTGAACCGATATGGCCGATCTCCCCTTCAACACCGATATTCATAGCAGAAAGGATCTTTACCGCAGCTGCGGTTTTCTCGATGTTTTCTTCCAAAGAAAGTGCCGAAAAATCCACCATAATGCCGGTAGCACCGTTTTTCAAGGAGATCGCTGCGGGCTCATATCCCGCGCCGTGGTCCAAGTGCATACAAACGGGCACGCTTGCTTTTTCTGCCGCACGCAGAACGATCGGTGCGAGATAATCCGCAAAGCCGGTCGTGGCAAGTCTGGAGTAGAACTGCAGAATCACAGGCGCACGGAACTCCTCCGCCGCCTGTATGATTCCCATCACGGTTTCCATGTTATAAACGTTAAACGCCGGAACCGCATATCCTTTTTCATCTGCATCCTTGAGTATGGTTTGTAAATTTACTAACATTTTATTTCTCCTCAAACAAGTTTTTTATATCGCATACAATGCCGTAATCACTGTAATCAAAAATTCTCGCATCCTTGTCCAGGTTGACCGAGAGAACCGTTTTAGCTCCTGTGATTGCCGAGGTGTGCTGAACTGCTCCCGAAATTCCGAATGCTACGTAAAGCTTCGGAGAGACTGTTTTTCCGGTCACTCCCACCTGACACCGATAAGGCAGGTCTCCGTGATCAGCAACAGAACGCGTGCAGGCCAAGCTTGCACCGTATCGATCGGCAAGGGCTTGAATTTTATCAAGGTAAGGAGCCGCCCCTCTTCCAACGGAAAAGACAATCTCATCACCGTTGATTTCCGTCGGCCGAACCGTCGCAAACGAACGGCTTGACAAGCTTACGATATCAGCAGTTACGTTTCCGCCAATCGCAGGCCGTGTCATCACAAACGTGCCGTTTTCCTCACGAAACGAAATGCAATCCGCGCAAAGTCCCGCTCCCAAGATCACCGCACTCTTCGCGGCAAGAATTCTGTATTCCTCATTGGCTTCAAAAAGGACTGTTTTAGCCCCCGGGATTCGCAACTCCTCCGAAAACGTCTCAGCACTTTTTCCGTGAGCCTCCAACGGAATCGCCGTTTTGGCATATTGCTGCGCAATATTTCCGATATTGCCAACGTAATAAATACACTCTGTCTGCGGGGAGAGGGGGTGAACCGTTGTGCAGGCTTCCCTTGCCAACGCGTTCTTGATCATCGCATCGAAATCGACGGCATCACCAAATTGACAATTTCTTCTGCCGACCGAGCTTTCATAAGAGCGCAAAACGCGTGTAAAAGAGCCTTGCATGCCGCACAGCTTTAAGTCAAGCAACAAATCCGACTGACTCCATTTTTCCACCGTCCCACGCGGGGAGAAAACCGATGGAAAGCGAAGCGTTCTGATTCTCTCAAAGGTAAAAATCGTTTTGTTCCCCAGCAACGTCTCCATGCCACTGCGTGTCCGCATTCTCCCACTGTCAAAATCCATCACACCGGGAACAAAATTCATACCAAGCCTTTGAGCAAGCATCGGCGGTACTTGGGCAGTATCTCCGTCCATACTCTGCCGTCCTGCAAAAACCGCGTCGGGGTTCAATCTCTCGATTGCCTCGGCAAGGACGTAGCTTGTCGCATGCGTATCACTTCCCGCGTATGCGGGATCTGAAATCAATATCGCGCGAACCCCCAGCCTCGCAAGATTTTTCAAGGGCTCTTCCGCAGAGGGTGGCGCCATGGAAAGAACGGTAATTTCTCCACCGTACTCAAGCGCACATTCCAATGCCGCCCCATCAAAAGGATTCAATTCTCCTTTGAAAAATTTAAGAAGTACTACGATCTTCATTTTACTGATTCAGCATGGAAAGAAACTTTCCGATTTTTTTGTATTTTTCAAACTGCTGCCCGTATATTTCGGTATGCTCTTTGATCGGATGCGTTTCGTCGATGATTCGTTGCGTGTGTGCAACAGCATCTGCAAGGCTTGTAAAATAACCGATCGCAGTCCCCGCGCACATGCAAGAACCGAGCGAAGAATCGTTTCTCTCGGTCAGAACGAGCGTCATTCCAAGGGTATCGGCAACAATTTGTCGCCACAAATCACTTTTGGCACCGCCACCAATGATAAACGCACGGTCGCCGGGACAAATGCCACGTTCGCTCATGTAATTCTTGCAGTCAAGAAGGCTCATCGCAACGCCCTCCATCACAGCTCTCGCAAAATGCGCCTTCGTATGTTGTGCGCCAAATCCGAGGAAGCTTGCACGAAGGGTTGGATCAGCATACGGCGTCAGTTCCCCCATCAGATGTGGATTGTAGATCAATCCGTCACAGCCAATGGGAATTTCGCTTGCCATTCTGTCAAAATCCGAATATTCACCGCCGAAGGTATCTCTGAACCATCGCAAGGATGCGGCACATGCCTTTGTTGCTGCCCCGGGATAGGTAAGCCCATCCAAGAGGTGCGAATAGTTCACAATGTTACGGTCGGGATAAAAGCAATCCGAAACGACACAAATACGTCCCGCCGTAGCGAGCTTGATCGTAACGTCACCTCGATGAATCGCTCCCGCGGCAAGAACCTCCATGGCGGTATCAGTCGCTCCGCAGATCACCCGCGTTCCCGCAAGCAACCCTGTATCGCGTGCAGCCGCTTCACATACCGTTCCTACAATGGAGAGCGGCTCCGTAATGCTTGGCATCATGCTTCTTTTCAGTCCCGCCAAGGAAAGGAGCCCTTCGTCCCAATCGCGACGATCAAAATCGAAAAGCATGCTGCCCTCCGCTTCAATGCGGTCAGTCACAAAATCATTTGTGAATTTCCCGCGCACGTAGTCCTTCGCGAAGGTAACCCTCCTCACCCTTGCAAACACCTTGGGAAAGCGGTTTTTGATGAACATAATTTCAGGCAATGACCAGATTGTATCGACCCGATGCTTGCATTTTTCGAAGATTTCATTCGAAAAACGCTCCTCGAGATATGCCTTTTCTGCAAGGCATCTGGTATCTGTCCAGTAAACGGATTTGCACACAGGCTCGCCGTCTTCACCAAGGAGGACCGCCGTGTGCGTTGCCGCATCAAAGCAAAGGCAATCAACAAGAGAAGGAGAAATTCCCTCAAGCACCTGCCGTATGTTTTTTACAGCGGCAAGATACCAATCTCTCGGATCTTGCTCTGCCCGTCCGCCATCACCAAAATCGGTCGGATATTCGGACGATGCTGTTTTTATGACCTTACCGAATTGATCCATCAGGGTCGCCTTGCTGGATCCCCCTCCGAAATCCACACCTAAAACGTACATCGTCTTCTCCTTATTTCGCAACGATCCATTTATGGCATTCTTCAGAGGAGCTCAAAAGGCCTCTCTCTTTTCCCGCCATGATCCAAAGACAATAATTTTTATAACCGGGAGCTACCGTGAAGGGATGATATCCCTTAGGTATCACAATGAAGTCTCCGTTTTCCACTTTATAAACCTCGTCGATATCCTTTTCCTCGGTATATACCGCTTGGAAACCAAAGCCCTGCGGTTTGTCAAACTCGTAGTAATAAATTTCATCCAGAGCGCCCTCGCGCGGAAGATCGTCCACGTCGTGCTTGTGAGGAGGATAGCTGCCCCATTTTCCGTCCTCCACCCAAAATTCTCCGATGTAAAGATGATTCGCATCGCCGCTTTCCGGAAAGGTAAAGGCAACCTCACGAACGAAAGACCCCTTACCGAAGGTTTTGGTAACGACCTCGTTTTGCTTGATCTGATACGGTGCGTAATACTTTTCCGCGGGTGCCTTACAAACGGCAATTTTCACCGTGCTCACGGCACGGACGGTAAACGCCGTGTCCTTTCCGATGTAGGCACTCTCGGCAGCCCCTCCAAACACGCTGTCGCGGCAACCGACTTCTTCAAAGCAAAAGTCATTTCCGGAAACCGCACATTTGCCGTAAAGCACGATCAATACGAATTCCTTTCCCACTTCATCGACCGTATACGTCTCCCCTGCCTCCAGCTTCAGCATATCGCATTCTGCGTACACCAGCGGAGAATTCCGATCGGTGACAACTCTTTCATATCCTTTTTTCTCACGGTAAATTCTTTTGAGATTCATAGCAAGCACCTCTTATTTCTTCAAATATTTTGGAGTAGCATCTCTTCGATTGAAAGGACACTGCAGCCCTCGGGACAGGTTGCCTTTAAGCATACGTATTCCGCAGGACTTTCTGTGACCAACGTTTTGCATTCCATATTAAGGGCATTTTCCCATCTTTTGAGAGCAACGTTCCGTATCACGTCGGGCATATACTCTGCCATGATCAAATGTCCCGCAAGATTCGTTTCTTTCCCGCAAAGAAGCATATCGCGCGACACGCCCACTGCGGAAATGAGTTCTCTTCCACTCGTGACGTCATCCAGATCCCTTGCATATGCGTAGTGATCTTGAAGGGTGTATTCGCGGTCGCCCTTATTGACGGTCAGGTGTCCGTTTTTCAAAAGAGCGAGGAGGTATTCGTTGAAGGAAATCAGCTCTGCGGAGATCTCAATTCCCCACTCACGACACTCATGCTTCAAAAATGCGAGATCCACGGGATCATAGACAATGACCGTTTTATAGCGATTCGCAAAAGAAGCAAAGGAAATTGCGGCAGCGCGTGTTTCCTCCGTCTTACCGATCAGAAAGTGTAACGCAGAACCCGTATCCTGATTGCCCGAAAAAGCGGAGCAGATGCCGCTGCGCGAGAGGAGTGAAAGTGCGTTTTTGACACATTCGGGAGCTTTGATCATCGTATCCATCCCCGCAAGGAAGAACGCGTCACCGTCGTCGCAGTAAAGCGCCTCAAGTGTTTCCGAAATCTTTTCTCCGTACACGTTTCCGCTTTGCATGTATCTTTCCAAAAGCTCACGGATGTAGCTCGGCAACAAGCCCTCCGGTGCAAGCTCGGTCTTCAATTCCTGAATAAACACCTTGGGATCGAATCCGGTCACACAATTGTTCGTGCAAGCACCGCAGAGAGAGCACTCGTACAGATTGTCCGCGATTTCTTTAAGCTCTGTAGCGCCTCTTACGACCATAGAAGCCCCGAAGGCGCGCGCTCTTGCCGTATTTCTTTCTAAGCCCGTCGCATTTCCGATCGGACATACGTGCCGACACATCCAGCAAAATCTGCAGTTGTCAATAATATTTTTTGCATTTTCCGTAATATTCATATCTTCCTCCGCGTTACAGACCGAGCTTGTACGGATTCATAATTCCGTTCGGATCCAGTGTCTTTTTGATTCCTTCAAATACTTGCATGGCAGAACCGTACTGCTCCTTCATCATTCTGCCGAGCTTGATTCCCACACCGTGATGGTCGTTGACAACACCGTCGTTTGCCAATGCCGTTCGAATTCCGAGTGTCCAGATTTCGTTGTGCAAACGCATCGCTTCGACGGGATCGGCGGGAACGTGCTCGCCGTCAATGATGAAGCGGTCGTACATCATAGCTCCCCATTCATACCAATGCGAAAAATGCGCGATGAACCGTGCATAAGGATATTGGGTTTCAATGGCTTCCTTCATTGCCCAGTAGATCTTTTCGATCTTGTCGTAAGGAGCAATCGTATCCATCGTACCGAACATCTGAGGAATATCCATCATATGCCCCGGATAGAAGAAGGTGATTTTTTCCTTCCACCACTTCTCACCGTACTCGCTTCCAAGATCCTCAGCTCCGTATTTTGCAAAGGTTTCCAGAAGAATCTTTTCTTCAACGTCCACCAGCTCACGAACACCCTCATAAGCCACGTTCATGAACGCACCGGGCTTTGATACACCGACAATCTTTTTGATCAGACTTGCCGTTTCCGCTTCATCATACAAACGCATGACCGAGGGCTTGAATTTTTGAAGAATCTCGCGCGATGCGGAAAATGCGGAGGTCATATCCTTGAAAAGAAATCCGCGGAAGCGTCTTACCTCGGGCTGCTCATAAATGCGAATCTGCGCCTTGGTAATCACCCCGAGTGTTCCCTCCGAGCCGATGAAGATTTGATTCAGATCAGGTCCTGCCGCATGCTTGGGGGTAGCGGAGGTGTAAATGATGTCTCCGTTGGGAAGAACCACTTCCATCTGAAGCACCATATCGTCAATTTTTCCGTATTTGGTGGAAACAACCCCGATTCCTCTGTGCGCTAAGAAGCCACCGACGGTGGAGCAAGTCAGGGAGGACGGGTAGTGCATCGTTGCATATCCCTTCTCGTTTGCAGCCCATTCGATATGCTTATAGATCGCACCCGTGCCGCATTCGATGTACATGCCCTCGGTGTTCACCTCGTAGATCTTATTCATGCGCTTCGTATCGAGGAGAATACCACCGGCGACGGGAAGAGCTCCCCCCTGTGAACCTGCACCGCCGCCCCACGTTGTGACGGGGATTTTGTAATAGTTTGCGATTTTGAGAACCTTGGAGGTCTCGGTTGCATCTGCGGGGGAGACGATAAAATCAGCCTCGGGCATTCTTCTGCCTCGGTCAACCCACATACGGGAAAGCCAAAAGAAATCGGCACTGTGAGTTGCCTTGTCAATTTCCTTCACCGAGCAATTTTCTTTCCCTACGGCATCCTCCAGCTCGGTCAAAATTTGCGTAAATAAAAAATCGTTCATATGTACCTCCTAAAAATTATTTAAAGACATCCTTTTCATATATTTTTTATTTTGCAAAACATCTTTACAGAAGATTGCTTTTTTAAAAGAAATGTGTTATAATGACAGCATGAGATGTTAAACTCCAAAGGAGGGCTCAACGTGAAAAACACAATGTCGCCACGAGAACAGCAGTACTACTATGCGGTTTTCAAACTGATGGATATTATGGAGCTTGAAGCTAACAACCAAATCAAGCTGTTTCAAATTGCCGACGTGCACTGTAAAACATCAAACGATTCCTTGAATCAGCACAAGCAATGGTGTCACGAGATCACCTTTGTTTACGGCGGTGAAGGCGTGATCCTCCACAACGGCCATGAGCAAAGCGTCAAAAGCGGTCACGTGCATATTTGCTTTGACGAGGACATCCATCAGATCATTCCGTCCAAATCCTCCCCACTCCGCTTTTACTGCATCGGCTTTACTCTTTCTCCCGAGAACCCTCTTTCAGAGCTTCTTTCGGAGGTACAGAGGAGGATCACTCCAGAACATTCCGTTTTAAGCGGCTGTGCCGATCTTCAAAACGCATTTCGCACCGCACTCGGTGCACTGTATACCGAACAGCAGAACGAAATTACAAAAGCGGTCGCTGCGAATACGCTGAACTATATTATTTCTACCGTGCTCAGCGGATTTCTGAACAAAGACCCCGGTAGATACGACAACATTTCCATTAAGGAAAGTCTTTTGTATTACGTGATCAGCTACCTCAAAAACAACGTGTACCGGATCAACGCCTTGAGCAGTCTTTCCGAGGATACCGGCTACAGCTATTCCTATCTTTCACATCTTTTTTCGCAAAGAATGGGACAGACGCTCAAATCCTTTTTTGCTTCGATCCGTATGGATGCGGCAGATAAGCTGCTCTTGGAAAAATCGGTCACGGAAGTGTCGGATCTGCTTGGATATTCATCGGTTCATGCCTTTTCACGCGCCTACAAATCCGTGCGCGGATGTCCTCCGCGAGCAATTCACCGAAGCGATGAGCCCACGCTCTGAATTTCATCTTCATTATACCATGCTTTTCCTCGCGTGTATTTGCTTCCTTTTGCTCAATTGTTTAACATTTCTTGCGATGCTTTTAGACAAAAAAAACGAGTGTCTCAAATTCATTTCCGAATTTGAGACACCCATTTTTTTGTGTAAGCGCTCTGTGCCAAAGCGATTCAGATCCAGACACCCGTTGTCCAGAAGTTGAATTTCCCCTCCATCATCATCTTTTTGATTCCTCTTTGCAAGGACGTGTTTTCGGGTAACGTCTCAATATTATCTCCCTTCTCTCCCGGCCAAACGAAGCTCATACAAGCAACACCTGCCGTATCCAGGGAAGGACGCAACAAAAAGTGACGGATAAAGAAAGCAATTTTCGAGGTTTCGGGAAGGATTTCAAGAAGCTTCGGATCCAGCATCCATGAGGTACAAGCCATATATCCGAAATTGCATTCCGGGTAATAGCGAGCCGCGAGAGCCACTCCGTTTGCAACACTTTGTTCTACGTGTTCAGGGGTAAAATTTGCTCCACGCGGAATATGGAAGCCAATCACGTCGTCTCCGGGACGCAAAACCGCCTCCCATTCCTCCTTTGGAAACGTCTCACGCACGGTATTGACAAGCTGACCGGATGCACGGTATCCGATGAACGCCTCGTCGGTCTCCTCAAGGGTTGCTTCGAAAAGTGCAGGTACGTCCTCGGCGCCGCGGATTCCCACCAAAGCGCCCGTAGCCGTAAAGCTTCCCTTCAACATCAAAAAAGCATATTCCCCACTCTTGCGGTGTTTGATCAAGATCGCCTCATCGTTCCATTTAGTTGCTTGAAAATTGAACCCACCGTAATCAAAAATCCGAGCCTTTGTATAATGCGTCAACCAAGCATACAGTCCCGCACTGAGCCCTTTGCGCCCCTTTGTCAGTTCTTCCACGTGTATGTTTTCACGAAGATTCCCCAAATTTTTCTTAATATCCGCTTCCGAGAATCCGCGAGCGCGGTAACGTTTCACACTTTCCGGAAATTCCAAGGCAGCCAAAAGAGCCGCAAACGCATTCCTTGCAAGGGATTCATCAATTGGAGGGAACGGAAACGCGGCGGCTTCCTTCTCTGTTGCATCCTTGCAGTAACACAGAGCGATAGAAAGCCACGTAAGCAAGTCTTTGTCCTCTTGAACTGCTTTAGCCCCTTGCAAAAGAAAATCGTAATATTCGCCAAAGGGTGCAAATTCCTCATGGAGCTGTGCCAACGTTTCCTCCATGCAAGAGATAACACCTTCTTTGTATACCGTTTCAAAAGCAGTGTCCAATTCTTCCGGACATTCTGCAATTCCCAAGCGCTCGGCAAGCGATTTCAATTCCGTATTCATATGTATTCCTCCCAGGCTTCGATCTTTTCAATGTCAAAGAACTTCATCGGAAATTCCCCAATAAACAATTCTATGCTTTGTCTCGTTTTCTCTATTGTAGCACAAATCTTTTTCCGTGTAAAGTAAAAAAACGAAATAAAATCAAAAAAATTCAGAAAGCAAAAAACAGAGCAACGTTTTTGAGAGATTGAATTTTAATTCCGAAAACGATTGACAAATACCTTTTTCCGTGATATACTTTGACGGTAAATATTCAAGAATCAAGGAATTTATCATGCAAACATACAAGCTTATTTGTGCCGATCTGGACTCCACACTATTGCAATCCGACATGACCATCAGCAAAGAAAACGAGAAAGCCATCCATGAGCTTACAAAAAAAGGAGTACACTTTGTTCCTAACACGGGACGCACGTTCAGAGAAATTCCCGAAGAAATCAGAAACAACCCCGACATCCGATACATTATTTATTCTGACGGAGCAGCAATTTACGATAAGGAAACAGACACGGTGGACGGCAGCTTCCTCCCCCGCGCACTCTATCTTCGCATTCTGGATCTTCTTGGAGAATATGAGACGCTCTCCACTGTACGCACAGGAGGTATTTCGTTCATAGACGAACGGCAGTTCGACGTAGAATGCATGAATGATCACCAGGTTGGAAAATATTATCAGGATCATATTTTTGCCACAAACGTTCCCGTCAAGGATTTCGACAACTTTTCCCATATGCTTGATGACGTGGAAATGATCTGCACGTTCTTTCGCAACGATCGGGCGTGCGAGGAATGTGTCAAAAGACTTGAGGAAATCGGAGGCACCATGATCGTTTCTTCCATGGTACACAACATCGAAATTCTTTCATCGACTGCGGGAAAAGGAAGATCGCTTCTTCGTCTTGCCGACCGTCTCGGCATTGATCCCGGGGCGACGCTTGCCGTCGGAGACAGCAAAAACGATTGTGATATGCTCCGAGCCGCAGGC
>JAZSMX010000099.1:0-25378 GCA_045536125.1 Eubacteriales bacterium
AGCTATGTATAAAATCGGAATTATCGGAGACCGTGATACGGTGTTAGGCTTTATGGCACTTGGATTTACGGTCGAGGACGTATCCTCGGCAGAGGATGCGGCGAAGAAATTGCATGCAATGGTAAAGGGCGGAGAGTATGCGGTGATCTTTATCACGGAAAATTACGCCGCCGCAATAGAAGAAGATGTGAATCGATATAAGGATATGCCTCTGCCGGCGGTCATCTCCGTTCCGGGGCAGGGCGGTTCTACGGGATACGGAATGAACAACATTCGTTCTGCCGTTGAGCGTGCCGTGGGAGCGGATATCCTGTTCAAAGAATAAAGAGAGGTTCATACAGAAATGATTGAAGGAAAAATTCTGAAGGTTTCCGGTCCTTTGGTGGTCGCCGAGGGGATGAGAGAGGCGAACATGTTCGACGTGGTTCGCGTAGGCTCCAAGCGTCTGATTGGTGAGATCATCGAAATGCACGGTGACCGTGCATCAATCCAGGTATACGAGGAAACCGCGGGTATCGGAAGAGGTGACAGAGTCATATCGACAGGAGCACCCCTATCAGTAGAGCTTGGTCCCGGTCTTCTTGAAAATATTTACGACGGCATTCAGCGTCCTTTGGAGACGATGCGTCTTCGCGTAGGATCGAATCTGACGCGCGGCATTGACGAGCCGGCGCTGGATCGCGAAAAGGTGTGGCATTTTGAAGCGGCGCTGAAGTTCGGTGACAAGGTCGGTCCGGGTGACGTTTACGGAACTGTGCAGGAAAACGAAGTGATTACACATAAAATCATGGTGCCCCCGAACGTCGAAGGTACGATTGTTGAACTGCGTTCGGGAGATTTCCGTGTGACGGATCGCATCGGTAAAATCAAATACGAGGATGGCACGATTGAGGACGTCACTCTGATGCAGAAGTGGCCTGTGCGTGTCTCCCGTCCTTACCGTGAAAAGCTGCCTCCCGTTGATCCAATGATTACGGGACAGCGCGTCATTGACGCACTGTTTCCAATTGCAAAGGGAGGAACGGCTTGCGTCCCGGGTCCGTTCGGCTCCGGAAAAACGGTTGTGCAGCATCAGCTTGCAAAATGGAGTGACGTGGATCTTGTGGTGTATATCGGTTGCGGTGAACGCGGAAACGAGATGACTGACGTTTTGCGCGAGTTTCCCGAGCTGATTGACCCCAAAACGGGAAAATCTCTGATGCAGCGCACAGTTTTGATTGCAAACACCTCGGATATGCCCGTCGCAGCACGCGAGGCTTCCATCTATACCGGTATCACCATTGCAGAGTACTTCAGGGATATGGGATACTCCGTTGCCGTCATTGCCGATTCCACCTCACGTTGGGCAGAGGCGCTCCGCGAAATGTCGGGACGGCTTGAGGAAATGCCCGGTGAGGAAGGATATCCCGCATATCTGACCTCGCGCTTGGCACAGTTCTATGAAAGAGCGGGCAAGGTCATTTGTCTCGGCTCTGACGGACGCGAGGGGGCACTTTCCGCAATCGGAGCGGTTTCTCCCCAGGGGGGGGATATTTCCGAGCCCGTTACGCAGGCAACGCTCCGTATTGTAAAGGTGTTCTGGGGATTGGACGCTTCCTTGGCATACAGACGTCATTTCCCCGCGATCAACTGGCTGAATTCCTATTCGCTTTATCGCGACCGACTGAATGATTGGTTCTCGGAGAACGTTTCCAAGCAGTGGATGACATATACGGGAAGATGTCTTAAGACCTTGCAGCTTGAAGCGGATCTTCAAGAGATCGTGAAGCTTGTCGGTATGGATGCACTTTCCGCAGAGGACCGTCTGACCTTGGATACGGCACAGTCGATTCGTGAGGACTTTCTCCAGCAGAATGCATTCGTTGATATCGACTCCTACACGCCTCTTGAAAAGCAATTCGGTATTCTGGATATGATCTTTACCTACGAGGATCTTGCAAGACGAGCAATCACCGAGGGGGCTGACATTGAGGATGTTTGTTCTTTGCCCGTGCATGAGCGCATCGGACGTGCTAAAAATGCACCGAATGAAGACTATAAGAATGAGTTTGAAGCAATTAAGAAGGAGATCTCTCTGGAACTCAATCGGCTTGTCAGCGCCGCAGAAAACGAGTAAGGGGGAAGTGTTATGATCAGAGAATACAGAACCATAGAAGAGGTTGCGGGTCCTTTGATGCTTGTAAAGCAGGTGGACGGCGTCAAATACGATGAGCTTGGTGAGATCGAGCTTCCCAACGGAGACGTGCGCCGTTGCCGCGTTCTTGAGGTGAACGGAAGAAACGTGCTCGTTCAGCTGTTCGAATCCTCTGCGGGAATCAATCTTGCAAACAGCAAGGTTCGTTTTTCGGGACACGGCGTTCAGCTTCCCGTATCACAGAATATGCTCGGAAGAGTGTTCAACGGTATGGGAGAGGTGATCGACGGAGGTGCGCGCATTCTTGCCGAAAAGAATCTTGACATCAACGGAACTCCCATCAATCCCGCCGCACGATACTATCCCTCCGAGTTTATCCAAACGGGTATTTCTACTATTGACGGCTTGAATACCCTGGTACGCGGACAGAAGCTTCCCATCTTTTCGGGATCGGGCCTTCCGCATGCGAATCTTGCCGCGCAGATCGCAAGACAGGCAAAGGTAAAGAATAAGGATGATAAATTTGCCGTTGTGTTTGCGGCTGTGGGAATCACCTTTGAGGAAGCGGATTTCTTTATTTCGGATTTTAAAAAGACGGGTGCAATCGACCGTACGGTTCTCTTTATCAACTTGGCATCCGACCCTGCGATCGAGCGTATTTCCACACCTCGTATGGCTTTGACAGCAGCAGAATATCTTGCGTTTGAATGTGATATGCACGTGCTGGTCATCATTACGGATATTACCAACTATGCGGAAGCATTGCGTGAGGTCTCTGCCGCCCGTAAGGAGGTTCCGGGACGCCGCGGATATCCCGGTTACCTTTATACCGACCTTGCTACCATGTACGAGCGTGCAGGAAGAAAAATGGGCTCTGAAGGATCGATCACCATGATTCCGATTCTGACGATGCCCGAGGATGATAAAACGCATCCGATTCCCGACCTTACGGGATATATCACCGAAGGACAGATCATTCTTTCCAGAGAGATGTACCGCAAAGGCTATATGCCACCCGTGGACGTTTTGCCCTCACTTTCCCGTCTTAAGGACAAGGGAATCGGGGAAGGAAAAACACGTGAGGATCATGCGAGCACCATGAACCAGCTTTTCTCGGCATATGCAAGAGGAAAGGAAGCGAAGGAATTGATGGTGGTGCTTGGCGAGGCAGCTCTCTCTCCGATTGATCGCTTGTACGCAAAGTTCGCGGATGCATTTGAAGCGGAATATATCAATCAGGGCTTCTACGAAAACAGATCGATCGAGGAAACGCTGGATCTTGGTTGGAAGCTGCTTTCCATTCTTCCTAAGAGCGAAATGAAGCGTATCAAGCCCGAGATGATTGAGAAATACTGGAAGACCGAAGAGGACAAGTGATATGGCAGAGCTCAGAGTCAATCCCACGCGTATGGAAATGAAGCGAATTCAAACCCGCTATCAAACCGCACGCAAAGGGCATAAATTGCTGAAGGATAAACGCGATGAGCTGATGAAACAATTTTTGGACGTCGTCCGAGAGGACAAAATGCTAAGAGAACGGGTAGAGAAGGCTCTGACCGATGCTTATCGCTCCTTCACCGTCGCAGGTGCTGTCAGCAGTCCCAAAATGCTGGAGGAGGCACTGATTTGCCCCAAAAAAGAGGGACAGCTTGCGGTGGATTATAAGAACATGATGAGCGTAACGGTTCCCATATTCCGAATGAAGGTTCAGTCGGAGGGGAGAAGTGACAGCTATAATTACGGTCTTGCCTTTACCTCCGGAGAATTGGATGATTCTCTCAGAGAATTGAGCAATATTATGGAGGATCTGTTGCGGATGGCAGAGCTTGAAAAAACGGCTCAGCTCCTGGCAGAAGAAATCGAGCGCACGCGGCGTCGCGTCAACGCGCTTGAATATATTCTCATGCCCCAGTATCTTGAGACCATTAAGTCGATCAAAATGAAGCTTGACGAAAATGAACGCGGAAATACGACGCGTCTTATGAAGGTCAAGGACATGATGCTCAAGGCGCAATTACAACAAAAGCATACGGAAGATGAGGCGGAAGCGCCTCTCTGAAAATAAAAGAACGGATCGCCTCAAATAAACCCGAGGCGATCCGTTCTTTGTATTTTATATGTTTTTATTTGACTTCTTCTCCCAAAGAATCCGTCACCTCAACGGTTGCGGTACGGCGATAGCAGGAGAATTTTTCTTCTACGTTTGAGGGAAGTGTTTTTTGCGTGAGGAGAGAAACGATCGGAACGATGATCAATCCACCCACCATAGCGAAGACTCCCGAATAGAGAGAGTTCTTGAAGACGAAAGAAAGGACGGGAATCGCGGAAACGTCAAACACCTTCAAGGAAACCAAAAGCTGTACGATTTCAAGTCCGACGCCGAACACAAAAGAGGAAACCACACCTGCCTTTGTGGTCTTTTTCCAGTACAAGCCGTAAAGGAAGGGGGCGAGGAAAGCGCCTGCAAGCGCGCCCCACGATACACCCATCATCTGTGCAATCAAAAGATTTTTATTATGATGCTGGTTGATTGCAATGATCGCCGATACAACGATAAAAAGCACGATGAAGAGACGGATGCAAAGCATCTTCGATTTTTCGCTCATCTCTTTTTTCTTATCGCGAAGGGGGGCGATAAAGTCAAGTGTGATCGTAGATCCGCTGGTCAACACCAGAGAAGACAGCGTTGACATGGAAGCGGAGAGAACCAAAACGATGACGAAGGCAATGATGATTGGGGAAAGTGTTGAGAGCATTGTGGGGATGATGGCATCAAAGTCGCCTGCACTTACGGCGTCCGTTACGTCATACAGTCGTCCGAATCCACCGAGGAAGTAGCATCCGCCGGCAACGATGACAGCGAATACCGTGGAAATGATCGTTCCTTTCTTGATGGCGGATTCATCCTTGATGGCATAGAATTTTCCGACCATTTGAGGAAGTCCCCAAGTACCGAGGGAGGTCAGAAGAACAACAAACAACAAGAAGATGGGATCAGCACCGAGGAAAGAGGTGTACTCCCATCCACCGTTTTCTCCCGTGGCAAGACCTTCCATTGCGTTCATGAGACCGCCGTTGGCGTTGAGCACTGCAGCGATGACGGCAACAATGCCTCCCAGCATGATAAGACCTTGAATGAAGTCGTTGATCGCGGTTGCAACGTATCCGCCAAGCAGCACGTAAATTCCGGTGAGCACTGCCATGATAATGACACAGACAGAGTAGTCAAGTCCCTCATATGCCATTGCGAAAAGACGGGAAAGACCGTTGTAAAGGGATGCAGTGTAGGGAATTAAAAAAATAAAGGTGATGCAGGATGCAGCAATTTTGATGGCAGGAGAATCGAATCTTTGACCGAAGAAATCGGGCATCGTTTTTGAAGAAAGATGCTGCGTCATAATACGGGTGCGTCTTCCAAGGACTACCCATGCAAGAAGAGAGCCGATAAATGCATTTCCAAGACCGATCCACGTAGAAGCGATACCGAAGTTCCAACCGAACTGTCCGGCGTATCCCACAAAAATAACGGCAGAGAAATACGAGGTTCCGTATGCAAACGCGGTCAACCAGGGGCCGACGCTTCTCCCGCCCAAAACAAATCCGCCGACGTCAGTTGAACGGCGTCTGCAATAGACACCGATTCCGATCATAACGGCGAAAAAAACAACAAGCATTGCAGTGATGATCCATTCCATAATGTTTTTCTCCTTTGAGTTGCTGATGTGCTTTTTTTCCTCGTGGTGCGCGCGTCCGCGGGGAATAAAAAAGTCCTCTCGGTCAAAGACCGAGAGGACGAAAAAAACGTGTTACCACCTCTATTTGTCCGTTCCTTGCGGAAGAGGACCTCACCGAGTACCATCATACTCTGAAGCTTTTAACGGAGCTACCCGTTGCGTCTTATGAGCCCAAAGGCGTTCGGCGCACAGCTCGCGGAGTGTAATTCCCGAATTCATTTGCATCTGTCTTTCACCAACCGACAGCTCTCTGTATGCAAGAAATGAAGCGGTACTCAATTCCGGTCATTGCTTTTTTGATGTTGTAACATATATTATCACTTTTTCTTTTGGTTGTCAAGAGCTTTTTTACATTTTTTAGGATTTTTTTGACGATTTTCTGACTGAGAAATGTTTAACATTAAAAACAATTGACAATCCTTCTTTTTTATGGTATAATTAAACATTCCGAAGAAGGGAGGAATGCCCCGTGGAAAATGAAAAAAATCAAGAATTGCAAACGGATGATTTTTGGGATATTGATGCACTGATCCCTCCGCGCCGCCCTGTCCACTATCAAACGGATACGGAAACTGCGGAAATCGTAATTGAACCCAATGAAAAAGAAACAAAGCTCACGGATGCTTCTCCCAAACGTTATTTTATTCCACCGCATACAGAGGATGAGGTAAAAAAAGAACGCGTAGCAGACGAGGAATACGTTTTGGAAAATTCCCTGATTCATACGGTCAGGATTTTTCGCCCTCGCTCCTCTCATAACTATTATGACGGATTTATTCGAGATGCGGAGCGATTGTTTGCCATCAAGGGCGAGGAATGCCAACACGTTCCGTTTTTCTCCTACGTTCCTCAATACGTTCAGATGACGCGCGAGCAATTGAAATGGTATCTTTGGTGGAGAGAAAATTTCAGAAACGGTGTAAGCCTTTCGACGGACTATTCATATCTTTTGCTGTACGCCTACGAATTGATTAACCTTTCGGAAAAAACAGATCCCGTGTATACGCAAGGAGAGCTTGCAAAGCTTTGGATGGAATACCGCGAGCTGTTTCATCAGCTTGACACGTATCTTCCCGAATGGATTTGCGATCATGCGCTTTCCCACCGTCTTCCGCCTCCCGATTGCTTTCGTGGCACGCTGCTTTACACCGCCATGTCGCGTTGCACTCTGAAAGAGTTTTATATTATGGCTTCCGGTGAGGACGGTCTTTTACGCGGCTTGTTAGCATTTTGTTCGAATTACGATTTTCATAAAAGTAAATTTTGTACAAAAGAAAACGAACTTCTTTTTGAAAAAACGATTATGGGGAGCGCAAGAAGGGCACTTGAGGATATGAGCCCCGACGGTTCTTTGCTTCACATCAAGGGAATGGATACAAGCCGTATGGTAAGAGATGCTTATAACGGTGCGCTTTGCGCCTATCGCATCAAGCGTCAGATTGCGGTGGAGTACAGCTCCTTCCATTGCTCTCACGATCTTCGTTATCTGATTACGGATATCGTCAAATATACGGAAAATCAATTGCGTATCTCTTTCGGTATTCGTTCTCGCTTGAGTATCTATGCGCTTCCCGTAAAGGTCAGAGCATCGATGGATTCCTATTTGGTGGGAGTTCTTCCGAAGCGGATGGATCACGGAAAGGGAAAAGAAGAGAATTCCACTCCCTACGAACGTCTTTACGATCTTCCGAAAACGCAATTTTCGAAGGAGCTTGCCGAAAAGATTGAGCAAAGCTCCTGGGACACAACCGAGCGTTTGGTGGAGGCATTTGACTCCGAAGAAACCGCGATTTTGGATTCTGTTTCCAAGGATGCGGAAGAACGGATACAATTGGGAAGAGCGGTAGAGGATGCCGTCGTTCAAACGGAAGGGGATTTGAGAAGCGACATGGAGAAGTTTTTTCCGTTCCTCTCCGCAGTTTTACGAGGTGACGTACGCGGTCAACACAAATGCGCGCAGATGCTGTCACTTTCCTCCGACGTTGTGGCGGATCGCATCAATGAAATTGCCGCCGATCATTTGGGAGACATTCTTCTTGAAGAAAACGGCGCGGGGGTTTCTGTAATTGAGGATTACCGAGATACTGTCACGGAGCTTTTGAATATTGAAAGGAATGACTGATATGGATAGAAATCAAGCTTTTGAAACGCCCAAGGTTCCCAAAAGAATCCTTGCGTCTCTTCTGGCGTCCGTTTCTGCAGGAGTAGTGCCGCGCGCAGGTGCGCCTTATATTGCGATTGGAAGAAAGGACGAAATCGCGGCTCTTCTTTCCGATCTTGAAGCGGTCAATGACGGGGGAGGATCGATGCGTTTTTTGATCGGTCGCTACGGAAGCGGAAAAAGCTTTTTGATGCAATTGATCCGCGGGTACTCACTGGAACGCGGCTTTTTGACAGCGGATGCGGATCTTTCCCCCGAACGTCGCCTTTACGGTACGGGTGGCAGCGGTGTGGCGACTTACCGTGAATTGATGAAAAACCTTGCCTCGAAATCCTCTCCGGACGGCGGTGCACTTCCGAAAATCATTGCTCGCTGGATCACGGATATGCAAAATGCGATCATCGCCGATGGGATCGATGCTGAGGATCCGAGATTTGATGCCAAGCTCACGGAGCGCGTTACAGACGCTCTTCGCGAGATGGAGTTTTTAGTGGGAGGCTTTGACTTCTCGCGTGTGATCACTGCTTATTATCGTGCCTATATTTCGGGAGATGACGACCGAAGAAGCGCGTGCCTTCGTTGGCTTCGCGGTGAATATTCCACCAAAACGGAAGCAAGACACGAGCTTGGAATGGCGGTTTCCGTCATCATTGACGATGACAACTGGTACGATTTTCTCAAGCTTTGGGCGGCACTTTCCCATACGATGGGATACCGCGGGCTGGTTGTGTTCATTGATGAGTGTGTCAATCTTTATAAAATTTCTCACCGCGTCAGCAGGGAAAACAACTATGAGAAGATACTATCCATGTTCAACGATACTCTGCAAGGGCGCGCACCGGGGCTCGCTTTGATTTTGGGAGGTACACCGCAATTTTTGGAGGATACGAGACGGGGGCTCTTTAGCTACGAGGCACTCCGCAGCCGACTTTGTGACAGCCGCTTTGCCTTGGAGGGCTTTAAGAATCTGATCGGTCCTGTGATTCGTTTAAGGAGACTTTCTGATGAAGAGCTGTTTGCTTTGATTAGCCGTATCACAAAGCTTTACGCGCAAAACTATGCGCAAGAGCCCAATATTACCGAGGAACAGATGATGATCTTCCTGAACGTTTGTCTTGAGCGCGCGGGAGCGGATACAATGATCACTCCGCGTGAAATGCTTCGGGATTATATGACGGTTCTCAATATTCTGATGCAGAATCCTGATGCTTCCTTTGAGGATATTGTGGGACGTGCCGTTACCCTCAAGCATGACGGCGGAGAAGGGGAAGATGCGCTTCCCGAAACCAACCTTGCAAACCAAGATGCCTTATCGGAAACGACAAAAATTTCCATTGATGACCTTGAGTTTTAATATTGCCTGAATTTTAGGAAACTGCTTTTAATGAAGTTTGAAAGGAGCTTGCGTTTCGGTTATGAGTGAAATATTTGAACGCTTTCCCGATTTTATCCGTGAATTTATATATGCACATCGATGGGAAGCCTTGCGTGAGGTACAGGTGGCAGCAGCGGAAACGGTTCTTGATACCGATCACAATCTTCTTCTCACCTCATCCACTGCCAGCGGAAAGACCGAGGCGGCATTCTTTCCCGTATTGACGCTTCTTTGCGAGAATCCGCCTACCGGTGTTGGTGTTTTGTATATTGCACCGCTGAAAAGCTTAATCAACGATCAGTTTTACCGTATTGAGGAGCTCCTTGAGGAAAGCGGGATTTCCGTTACACATTGGCACGGTGACGTTTCCGCCTCCCACAAAAAGAAGCTTCTTGACCGTCCGAGCGGCATTTTGCAGGTAACACCGGAATCTCTTGAATCGATGTTGATCAACCGAAGCAATGATATTGTGCGGCTGTTCGGAGATTTGCGGTTCGTTATCATCGACGAGGTGCATACCTTGACAGGCAGTGACCGCGGAAATCAGATTTTGTGTCAGCTTACCAGACTGGCAAGAAAAATAGGACATCATCCGAGACGCATCGGACTTTCCGCAACGATCGGAGATACGGATGCTTGCGCCGCATGGCTGGCCGCGGGAAGCGGACGGCAGACCGACGTTCCGAAAATTGATGAGGGAAAGATCCGTTGGAAGCTTGGAATGGAGCACTTCTACATTCAAAGCGAAAAGACCGATCAGGCAACAGAACCGAAGGATTCCTCTGACGGACCGCAACGGCTTGCATACGATGCGGGATATTCTTTTATGTATGACTGTGTTTGTGACCGCAAATCTCTTGTGTTTTCAAATTCCCGTGAGGAAACAGAATACGTTTGTGCCACGTTGCGTCAGATCGCAAAAATGAGAGGGGAAAAAGACGTCTTTTTGATTCATCACGGAAATCTTTCTGCCTCCATCCGAGAGGAAGCGGAGGAAAAGATGAAGGATGAGGAGCAATTGGCGGTGACCTGTGCCACGGTGACCATGGAGCTTGGTATTGACATTGGCAGATTGGAAAGAATTCTTCAAAATCAGTCTCCCAACTCCGTGATGAGCTTTTTGCAACGCTTGGGACGTTCGGGACGCCGCGGGCAGCCTCCCGAAATGATGATGGTATTCCGCGAGGAAGATCCGCTTCCAAACACACCGCTTCCTTACTTGATTCCGTGGGAATTGTTGAAGGCAATTGCCATTGTTCAGCTTTATATCGAGGAGCGTTTTATTGAGCCTGCGAGATTGAAGGAGCTTCCGTTCAGTCTTTTGTTTCATCAAACGCTTTCCGTGCTTGCCTCTTACGGTGAATTGACGCTTGCACGACTTGCAGATATTGTTTTGACGCTTCCGCCTTTTTCTTCCGTTCCCAAAGAGGATTATAAAATGCTGATCGTTTCCATGATCAACCATGATTTTTTGGAGATGACTGACGAAAAAACGTTGATTCTCGGTCTTGCGGGTGAACGGTTATTACGGTCCTTTAAATTTTATGCAGTTTTTAAGGATTCCGAGGATTACACGGTGCGTTGTGCATCAGATGAGATCGGGACGATCACAACGCCGCCTCCCGTAGGCGACCGATTTGCATTGGCAGGTCGTGTCTGGGAGGTCGAAGAGCTGGATATTCAGCACAAGCTTGTATACGTCAAGGGCGTTGACGGAAAAATGGAGGTTTCCTGGCCGGGTGACTTCGGTGAGATCCATACGAAAATTCTTGAACGAATGAGAAAAGTTCTTCTTGAGGATACCGTATATCCGTATTTGAAGCCCAACGCACAAAAGCGTTTGGAGCAGGCGCGACACGTTGCACGCAACACAGGGATGTTAAATCAGTCGGTCATTCACCTCGGAGGGTATTCCTATTGCGTATTCCCGTGGCTTGGAACGCGAGCCTTCCGCGCGATACGAAGAATGATCAAAAGGCTCTCACGCGAGCTGCAAATCAGTGGCGTGGAATACGAGGGGTGTTATTTTATCACCTTTAAAATGGCGAAGGGGAATGAATATGAATTGATCAAAACGCTCGCTGACAGAGTCAGAAGCGGTTCTGAAAGTGCTTACGATTTGGTTCAGGACACTGAAATTCCAATTCTCGAAAAATACGACGATTATATCCCTCCGTCGCTTTTAAGAGAGGCGTATGCCAAGGATGCCCTTGATTTTTTAGGGGCAAAGAGGCGGATTCTCGAAATGGAATCCGAGTTTTGACACGTTAGATTTTATACAAAAAACAGTGACTCACATTTGGTTTTGAATTTGAGTCACTGTTTTTTTGTACGAAGTATCGCTCTAATCTCCTTTTTCAAGACGTTCTACAAGCAAAACGCTGAATGCTGTGATCACAAACGGGTAAAACAGATATACTGTCAATGGAGCGTAATAGGCACTCGCCAGCCACGCATCCAATTCTCTTGCCATCAGATAAGAAATCAGAAAAACAACCCAGAAAAGGAGAGTTAACGGCAATTCAATATGTAAAATGATTTTCGCAGAGCGACCGAGTGAAGGGAACGTGAATCTTTTTTTCAAGGCAACTCCTTTCTTTTGCTTCATTACTGTTTTTTTATAGATTCTTTATAAAATGAATAGCGGGACATAAAAGAAAGCTTCTATCAATATAATCATATCATAATCCGCGATTTTTGTCTATCAAAAGAAAATGGAAATCCGGTTTTTTCTTGCATAAACTGTATAATGTCGGTTTTTGAAAAAATAAAATGCCGGAAAAGTGAATTTATAATCAGATAATGCGTATATTTATTCCGCGACGGTAGAGAATTGGAAGGCTTGACGCTTTTCTTTTATACACCTTATACAAAAGGAGAGCGGATTTGTTAAATTTTACATGAAACAGGACGTGTTATAATGGTGAAACAGAGAAACGATCAAACTTGCCGCAAGGCTATGAAATAATGGAGGTTATTATGAAAACGTCGGCATTGAACAGCCAAAACCGTATTACGCTTCACGAGGAGCACGTTTATTTCGGAGGGATGAATCTTGCATATCAATTGATGCTGTCAAGAGGTGAGGAGCTTCACAGCTTTTGTATCCGTGTTTCTAAAGGAAGCGAGGTCAGAGAAGTAGACGTAGGAACAGATCTTTCACGTGCACTTTCTTGGTATGAAGCTATTGTAAGAGGCAGAGTCACTCCATGTACTCTTGAGGAAGTTTTAAGAGATTTGCAATATGCGTAAAAAAAAGAAAAAAACTCTTTACATTCTTCTTTTTTTGTGATATAATTATCGGGAAGTTTTCAAAAAAGGCGATCCGAACAAACATCGGACAAAGGTGTATGCAATGAAATGTCCCGGCTGTGCTTTCCCTGAGAGTAAGGTGATTGATTCAAGACCGACGGTAGAAGGAAACAGTATCCGTCGCCGCAGAGAGTGTCTCGCGTGCCAGAAAAGGTTTACAACCTTTGAGACCATAGAAACATCTCCCATCATCGTGATCAAGAAGAACGGTGGCAAGGAGCTGTTTGACAAGCAAAAGCTCTTGGCAGGCGTCCTTAAGGCGACGCAAAAGCGACCCGTTGACGCGGTGATGCTTGTCAATGAGGTGGAAGCCGAGCTTCAGAATACGTTGCGCCAAGAGGTTTCTTCGATGGAGCTTGGTGAAATGGTAATGCGCAAGCTCAAGGAGCGTGATGAGGTAGCTTACGTTCGTTTTGCATCTGTTTACCGCGAGTTCAAGGATATTGATACCTTCATGCAGGAATTGCAGGAGTTGAAGGAACGCGCGGAAGGAAACAAACAGTGATTTCAAAAGTGCTTTTGCGCGCCCACGGGTGCTTCGCAGAGGCACTTTTTGTTTGCATTTTCAACAAAACAAGAGGAAATCGTTGTTGCAAAATGACGGTTTTGCAACAGAAAATGTGTATGACGACGGCGAAATCAATGCAAAAAAGCCCAAAAACAAGAGAAAACAAGAGCATTACATATGATAAATTAAAAAAATCAAAAAAAGTTTCAAAAAAGACTTGACAAGTGAATCCTTCTATGATATAATAGGCAAGCATGAAAAATTACTATCACTATTTTTGGAGGAAGTACTAACAATGTCTACATTTATGCAGAAAAAAGAAAATGTAGTCCGCAAGTGGTATATTCTGGATGCAGCAGGCAAGCCCATGGGTAGAACTGCTGTTGCAGCTGCAGATCTTCTGCGCGGCAAGAACGCTCCCGAGTTTACTCCTCACGTGGATTGCGGAAACTTTGTCATCGTTATCAATGCAGAAAAGGCTATTCTCACCGGTAAGAAGATGGAGCAGAAGGTTTACTACCATCACTCCGGTTATATCGGCGGTATGAAGGCTGTTCAGGCGAAGACCATGATGGCTACCAAGCCCGAAAGAGCTATGGAGCTTGCTATCAAGGGCATGCTTCCCAAGAACACCCTTGGCGATAATGCATTCACCCGTCTGAAGGTTTATGCCGGCGACGCTCATAAGCATGCGGCTCAGAAGCCCGAAGCTTACGAGTTTTGATTGAGAGAAAGGAAGGACACAACAGATGTATACAAGTGCAAAGCCCTATTTCTACGGCACCGGCAGAAGAAAGAAGTCTGTAGCTCGCGTTCGCATTGTTCCGGGCACGGGTGCTATCACCATCAACAAGCGTGACATCGATGAGTACTTCGGTCTTGAGACTCTCAAGCTCATCGTTAACCAGCCCTTCGGCATTACCGGTACCGAAGGTAAGTTCGACATCATCGCTACCGTAAACGGCGGCGGTATCTCCGGTCAGGCAGGTGCGATCCGTCACGGCTTGGCTCGTGCGCTCGTCGCTGCAGATCCCGAATACAGACCTGCTCTCAAGGCTGCAGGCCTTCTGACTCGCGATCCTCGTATGAAGGAAAGAAAGAAGTACGGACTCAAGGCTGCACGTCGTGCACCTCAGTTCTCCAAGAGATAATTATTTTCTCAAAATACCCCCGAAAACATTGGGTTTTCGGGGGTTCTTTCTATTTATTTGCCACGAATTTGCCACGAATCGAATTTATTTTGTGGAAAGCCGGGTTGATAAAATAATTTTGCCATCTAATTTTAATATGTGGTTATATTTGAAATGTACTAAATAAATTTAAATATGTTTTTATGTTGAAAATGATCTAAAAAGATGATATAATAAAGAGGAAAAAATAGCATTTTATTTATGGGTAAAATCAAGTGCAAAGGAATATTAAATTTCAAATGTGTTAAGGATTTAAAATTATGAACGATTATACTTATTTAAAACAAAAGTTACAAGAGATACTGGATGCATGGGGTGAAGATATAAATGATGACGATGTTGGGAGTTTTCATTACTTGCTCGAAGAATATTTAGATCATCTTGATTCTTTTAAATTGTATAAATACGTTAAAGCTGATTACTATAATCTGAGAAATCTAGAAAAGCAAAGAATATATCTTTCTCCAAGCGGAACTTTTAATGATGTGTATGAAGGATTGCCTATAGGCAAATTTGAAAACCTTTCATATGAAAAATTAAAGGTTTTAACCGATTTGGCATACATATCTTGTTTTTCCGAACGAAAAGATAGCTTGCTTATGTGGAGTCATTATGCCAATTCTCACAAAGGTTTTTGTGTTGAATATGATTTAAAATTGCTTCATTTTGTTTCAGATGACAGTTATTATTATGACGACAAAGAAGAATGCTGTGATGAAGAGGATTGTTTCGCAATAGAAAATATCTATCCTGTAATTTATAGTAAAAAAAGAATGCTAAATTTTGAAACCTTAAAAATGATTAGGGATATAGAATTTTTGCGTAATAGCAATCAACCTGCAGATGATGAGGAAGAAGATTATGATAGCAGTATTCTAAGTAAAGTGCTCCCGATGTTTGTTAACAAGGGGAGTGATTGGAAATATGAACGTGAATGGAGGATTATACTCACTAAAGAAGAACTTGATTGGATAAACAATTATGGCGGTAAAAAAATTGTTAATAATACCATACCTTTTAAATGTATTTCTGGAATATATTTGGGATTTCGAATTGATCCAGAAGTTAGGGAAAATATTTTAGAAATAGCACAAAGATTAAGAAGCAAATGTGGTAACATTAATGTGTATCAAGCAAAATTATCTGATGATGAATATAAATTAAAGTTTGAAAAAATCGATGTATAAAGATAATATTTTTGAAGGAACTGAGTCAAATTGAATTATTTGACTTTTCATCTGTTAAAGAGCAACAAAAAACCAAGATCAATCGACTGATTTGACCTTGGTTTTTTGTTATGGTAGCACATAGCGTTCACAATTTGTTAATGCTATGAAGCATCCCCTATTTGTTACTGCAAATTTAATTTATTTTATGGAAAGAAGGGCTGATGATACGGTCTTAGCCATTCTAACTTTGACCTCGGCATACATATGAGCATAAACCCTAGATGTAATATCCGAACTTGCATGACCGAGGTGAGCAGAGATATTCTCAATATCCTCACCTGCATATAAAAGCAAGGCTGCATTGGTATGGCGTAAGCCGTGAATGGTTAATTTATGGTTGAGATTTAAATCTTCCTTATGTCGGTCTATGTATCTGCGGAACTGTGTATTCAATAAGCTACGGTCATACCAATGTCCGGTAGAGCTTGTGAATACCAATTCGGGGTGTTGCCAAGCATCGCCCACAATAGCCTTCTGCTTGTCCTGTTCCTCTTTATGCTTTAACAGTAATTCAACCGCATTATCATCAATCGAAATCGTGCGTGTACTGCGAGGTGTTTTCGGTGAGGTCAAAAACCAAATATTATTGGCGTAAGAAAGCGTCTTGTCAATAAAGATCGTCTTACGCTCAAAGTCGATGGAATCCCAACGTAAACCAAGGCATTCGCCCGATCTCATACCCGTAAACATCAGCAACTTTACAATGGTGTTGAACGAGGAATATTCTTCAAGCATCTGCATTAGTTTCTGTGCCTGTTGCAGATTCAGTACATTCTCAATCTCTCCAAACTCTTGTTCGGTGATTTCTTTCCATACCGCTCCACCGCAAGGGTTAGAAGCAATATACTTTTGGCTGACCGCGTATTTCAAAATGCTGTGAAATACAATTTTAATCTTCTTAGCTGTTAAGGGCTTGCACGTTAATCCTGTGAGAAATGCGGAAACGTCCGAGGTGGTAATATCCTTTAGTTTACGATTTCCAAACACGGGACCGATATGATTGCGTACATTGGACATATAATGCTCCGCTGTAACAGGCTTTAACTTATTAGGAGCATATTCTTTGAAGTAAATCTCGCAGAGCTGATTAAACCTCATATTCTCGCCAAAGGCTTTGTTGCCTTTGGCTTTCTTTGAGAATTCAAGGTATGCTTCCTTAGCCAATTTTTCGGCTTTGGATTGTGATACCCCTTTCGGGGGTTTATAAGTGCCATAGTGGCGAATTGCTTTTCCGTTGCCATCGAATCCGGCAGACACGTTCAACTCATATGTGTTACCGCGCTGACGAATGCCTGGGGCAATATGTTTGATATTATTAGGCATCTTCTTTACCTCCGTTGTTTGTATTAACAGTGAGACTATTTAAATACTCACACAATAATTTAAAATTTATTAAAACCTTAGTACCTGAATGAACAACTTGAATGCTGCCGTTTTTTACCATTGTTCTAATGGCATTTTCAGGTAAAACTCCCGTCTTAGCAATGGCACGAATAGACATCATGGTTGGAAATTCTAAGGTAGGTATTGTAAAAGTTTCTTTTGTATTATTCATGATTTTATCCTCCGTCGAGGTCGTATTTTCTGAATAATGCAATAACGTTCTTGCCCGTGTTATCGGTGTTAAGGATAACACTATTTAGCAGTGCCAAATAGATTGTGGGAATATAACAGCTTATTGCGTATCCATTTGAGTTATTAAAATCAAAAATCCAAAAGCTCACTTTTGAATTTATTGGATACCTTAAAGCCGACATAGGCTTCTTGAGGATTTCCACTCGATATTTTATTACCGTTGGCATCCATTCTGATTCGAGAAACGCTATATCCCTTTTCGGTCATATACTTGGTTATGTCTCCTTTCTTCTTGTTTTCAATCCCCCATAGAGAGCAAAATGTCATAAAAGCAGTTCTTAAATCTTTTGTTGAAACACAATATGAATCGCCTTTTTTTAGGCATTGTGAAAAGAAAACTGCCTCGGGGCAATATTTCGCTTTGGCAAGTTCTTTGGCACTCTCTGAAATTTCACATTCCGGGAAAACATTACCGGATTGAACAAAGTCAGACAGCGATTCCATTAACAAGGAGAACACGCCATCTTTCTCAGATGCCAAATTGTCAAACAGCGACGAATCCTTATCCCTCTCCGCAACGGTTTTGTTTTGGAACGGTAAAAATATTAGTCTGCTGAATATTGCATTTATATCTTCTACCGATAAAGAAGGAGGAAAATTGAGATTATGATTGGTGATAAACACCATCTTAATCCCTCCGGAAACCTTATGGGGTTCTCCGTATTTTGACGAGACTACAATAGTATCTGTATCCGATGTTAACTGTTTGAAAAAAACTGTATCAGACAGCGTTTTATCAGACACATCGAAAGAAATATTAAGAATCGCCCTTTCCATTTCAACAATATAGGAAGGTTTTCCTATATTGGAAAAATCATTATAGCTTACTAATCCTTCATCAAAAAACATAGCAAAAAATTTGAACAGAGTGGATTTTCCTGTATCTGTGTCACCCAAAATAGCAACTGCTTTTTTTGCGTTTTTAAATGAACTCAGCAAATACGCAAGTGTACATAAGAATAATCTCTTAAGCGAATCGTGATTATTTGTGATTGTATTAAGAAAATTTCTAAAGCACTTACATTCGGCATTCTCACAATAGGATGCTCTAATACAGTAATTAAAGAAATATTTGGGTGAATGGGGCAAAAGCACCTTGTTTTCGGCATCATAAACCCCATTCTCGCAATTTACTAATGCTCCATTTTCATAAAATGGCTCTTCGGTTTGCAACCGTCCATCCGAAAGGATCAACTTATATGCTTCATCATACTCGGATGATTTGATAGTTAATCTATTGCTTTCGCTATCAAGTATCTTTGTACATATTGATGTGAATTGTGAAGTATCGATCAAACCATAATACCCATAATGTTTATCATAAACATACAGGCTGTTTGATTTTACAATAACATCATACTTAGATATGAAGGTTTCTTTTATAAGATTAGCGCCTCTCACTTCGCGAGACTCTGCTATATCTTTTAGCTTTTTCTTGTATTTTTTTGCTTTGTATTTATTTTTTGATTTGAATCTTTTGGGCGCTTTGTATGACTTAGCTTTACTGGACAACATTGGGATGTTGGATTCTGTTTTAAACGAACTAATATTATTCTCACCAAATTCCTCTACAAAGCTCATAAACTTAAAAGCTTTAATCACGGTATTTTTCTGATCTGGAGACATTTTCCTTGGCAAAATATAATTGTGGTTATCTGCTGTTACAAGTCTGCCATCCCTTATCCGAATACCTTTCTCATATAACTCTTTTACATACTCTTTTGTAGAAATCGGAAGGCGGGAAAGATAGTTTCGAACATTATAATTACTCATGGGGGTTACCTCCTTGGTTTTAGGGCAAAAAAAAGCCCCGTTGCCATCCACCACGAAGGTAAACAGAACGGAACACCGTCTTATTCACATATAACCGCAGTATCTGGCTTTAATTATAATAAACAAAATATTAAAGAGAAATAAAAATAAACAATCTTATTGGTATTTCTCATTAATTCATTATTCTATCTAATGATTGGTAGAATAAAGTAAGTTTATCAATAAAACCACGAAACTGTGGGTTTATATTGATATTTTGAATTATATCAATATCGCTTGCAAGGTCAATCTTACGAAAAACCTGTCCTCCTTTACATAAATTTTCTCACAACACCCGGGATACCCAATACAATGAGGGGTACTCGTGTGCAATTCGGTGGAATTCACTCATTAAGAATTCCTTCTGCAAGCATATGTATTATAGCACACAAAGGGGAGTTTGTCAATATACTTTTTTGAAATTGTATTTTTCCTTTCTAAACTTGTATTTTTCAGTATCTATAGGTATTGTGTTATTTATGTGATATCGCTTTGATAAATCGTTTGAAGCATATTCTTTATTAAAACCTCAAAAAACAACACATTTGACACAATAAATATAGTCAAACTGCGAAATCACACAGAACCTACAAGCTTATAAAAACTCGTTTTCTTCACACCAAGTTTCCGCATAGCTTCTCTTGCGCTGATTTCTCCGTTTGACCACTCCTTATATACCTCATCCCAATTAGTGGGCTTTTCGATGCGAGGGCGACCAAGGTGTTTACCTTGTGTCTTAGCAGCCTCAATGCCTTCTTGCTGTCGCTGACGGATGGTAAGGCGTTCCTGCTCGGCAATTGTGCCGAGGACTTCGATCAAGATATTGTTGACCATATCGAACACCCATTCTTGCCCCTTGGGGAGATCCATCATAGTGGTAGGCAAGTCAATGACCTTTAGGTGAATATTGTGCTCCTTGAAATATTGCAGCTCGTTGTGAATGTCTGTTTTATTACGGCTCAGACGGTCAAGAGATTTAATAACAAGCGTATCACCGCTACGGAGCATAGTGTTTTTCAATGCCTGATAGCCGCTACGTTCCAAGCTTTTGCCGCTTTCCTTGTCTGTGATAATATCCCTCTCGTCCGCACCGAGTTTGCGGAAAGCTTCAAGCTGACGGTCAAGGTGCTGCTCTTTGCTTGAAACACGGGCATAATAGAAAACTTTATTTTGCATATAACCTCCAAAAAAAGAAAGTACCCGTAACGGCTCTGTGACCGTTACGGGCTGGATTTGTATTGAGTTCAGAAAGGTTGTGCTTTTTTGCGGACATATCCACATTTGGCGCAAAACCTTTTCGGACATAAAACGGGGGATAAAACAGTGCTATTTGCAGTGTTCTAAAAGGTGTACCTTTACGGACTTGATTTATCAACAATCGTATGCTCAGAAGATATTAATTCTGCATTGGAAAGTTTGAAGTTGTATACAGCTCGTTGTCCTAATTCATCGGTAGCTACTATTTTTATATAATTATAGTCTATAACTACAGCCATTCCAGAAGAAGTGGACGGACATAAATCAATACTAAAAGCGAATTGTGTGGTGTTTGAATATGTTCCTTTTTTGGAGAAGCCTGTGAGTATGGAAGATGTCGAATATTCAGAAGCAATCCAATCGCAATTGATTACCCCATATCCTCCCGACACTTCGACAGTATATGTTCCATCCTCATTATTTTGGAATAAGATGATGATATCCTCAATGTTTTCAATCATTCTGTCACATATATTGCAGGAGAAGGTTTTTGTGCCGCTTTCCTCGCTTACACTGTATTGATGCTGAACAGACGTGATCTCTTCCTCCCGATAATCGCAATCCTTACACTCCAAGTGCCGTTTCCCGTTTTCGGTACAAGTTGCTTCTTTGTCAACAATCCAATCACCTGTTGTATGTGGCTTCGTAGAAATTTCTGCTTGAAAAACGTAAATTTTTCCGCACCGTGAGCAGTGCTTTCCTTCACTCAAACCTGTTTGTGTACAAGTTGCTTCTACTGCTTCATCAATTACTATGATATGCTCACCGCCAAGAGCGGGAATGATTTCTTGTTCAACAAAAATTTTATTGCAACGAGAGCAATAACTCCCTTCGGTTTTTCCGTCTTGGGTGCAAGAGGGCGAGATGGCTTTTTCAATTACGGTTTCGTGTCCTAAAGCGGGAATGATCGATACAACATCTTCTTTACACAGGGAACATTTTTGCGTTTTTTCTCCGTCGGTTTCGCAAGTAGCATTCTTAATGATTTTAACATTAGATGTCCAACCATCTTCATTCGATATGTAACCCAAAAACGAATGTGGACAAACGTATTCAGTAACCAAATTGTTATCTGGTGTGTCTTTTTCACTCTCAGGATTCCTTTCTGTCCCATCCGTTTCGGGGGATGTAACTTCCGTACTTTCTTGCCCGTCAGTTGTATTATTGGTCTCTCCGTTTACGTTTGCTTCATCACAAGCGGAGAAACAAAGCAACAGGAGGGCAAGCAAAAATATCAATGATTTTTTCAATGTGTTCACCTCTGTTTCGTGTTGGGGATATCGATCAATTTCCAATCGTCACCGATCTTTACTGCCAATGGAGCACATCCTAAATTGGGAATATCGTCAATTTCGTAATCGGTAAGCAACTCAAAATCATCCTTTGCGATTGCCCATTTTCCATTCTTTCGCAAAGCATAAAATCTTCCCGGATACCAAAACAGGCGCTTTATTCTGTCAAAATCAACGGTTTGAATAAACTTTCCGTTCCTATCGGTTATGGTTTGTTCGTCTCCGTTTTTAAGGTAAATAATATCAGCTTCTACAACACGCACATATTCGTAAATCGGAGGAATCATCCAATGTCCGTCTTTGTGTATGACTCCATATTTGCCATCCTGCTCCCAAAAGGTATAATCAAAGCGGTCGAAGTATGACAAATCCATATTATTTTTTCCTCACATAAATAATATGTTTACCGCAATTATTGCAAGTCATAGTTTTTTTGTCATAGCCCTTGCGACATTTTGGACAGAAGTTACCAATTGTCAAGACACTGTTGTCGCTCAAAGAATGGTGTTCAAATGAATAATCCTTTTTAACCAAAACATATCTCGAAACCTTGTCTGTAATGCCGTTAACCTCGTCTTGTGCCAAATAGTATTTTCCCAAAATGCTATCTTTTTCTGCATTATTCAAAGCATGAATGCCCGTTCCACCCAACCATGTTGCCAAGGCGACTCCACCAATTGTCCAACCAATTCCGGGAATTAAAAATGTCAAAGCTGCTCCAATACCTGCACCGGTAACCAACAGCCCTTTGCCAAGTTTTTTATCTCCTTTAGCTTTGTAGGTTTGCTCCTCGACTTCATTTGACAATTCCTGACATGCTTCGCCTTCAATATAAACTACCATGTCATCTCTTTCAATAGCTTCAATTATCTCGTTTCGTGTGGTAGCTGTTGTTGGTGTAAAAATCTCGTTTTTAATCATTTTTCAAATCTCCTTTTGCGTTAAAAGTATAGTTATAGCAAAACTGTTTTCATATGAAAAAACGCCAATATTCCACGGAAAGCTTCGTGAAACATTGACAAATGGCGGCGAATGTGATATAATGATAACCGTAAAAATTCCTATGGCGGAAAAATCAGCCATAACTATACTTTTAGTGAAAATCCAAGGTTTTTCCTTTCTTGTAGAACGCCCACAGTGGCATTCCGCAAGCCTCGGCTGCCTCTTTTGCGGGCAGTTTTTTGTTTTTCCAGAGCATATAATACTTCTCGTAGTCGGGCGGTATGTGGAATGGCGGTCTACCGAAGCGCACCCCTCGTTTCTTCGCCGCCGCAATGCCCGATGCCTGACGTTCTCGGATATTGATGCGCTCGTTCTCGGCAACGAAGGACAATAGTTGCAGCACAAGATCTGAAATAAACGTACCGAGCAGATCCTTGCTTTTGGTGGTATCAAGAAGCGGCATATCAAGCACGATGATATCCGCTTTTTTCTTTTGGGTGATCTTCTTCCATTCTTCTTGAATCTCGTGGTAATTGCGCCCGAGACGGTCAATACTCTTGATGATGAGAATGTCGCCCTCTCGTAAGCTGCGGTACATCTTGATATACTGCGGTCGGCAGAAATCCTTTCCGCTCTGCTTGTCTATGTAGATGTTCGATAGCTCGATGCCGTAGGCGGTCAGTTCGTCAAGCTGTCGGTCTTCCTTTTGTGTGACGGACGATACTCTTGCATATCCTATTTTGATGATGAATCCCTCCTTTCCGGCGGCAGAATGCGATATAAGATATTATATCATAAAGGGATTTAACAAGTGTTTGCTTTGTGCGTCTTTTTGTAGCTGAGATAGATATCCACAAGTACCTCTATCACGGCTAAAATAATCAGCTTCAGATATTTCATAATACTCCTTCCGTTAGTAGTTGTAACAGCCATAGATATAGTCCTCAATTTCATCGGGAGAGAATCCCTCTGCTACGAGCGCATCGATCTCCGAGGAATCCCTCCATCAGAGCTGCTTGCTTGAGCATAGACATGTAATCATCCTTACTGCTCTGACTCTGCGTAGGCGTAGCAAAGCCCCAACCGTAATCGTACCAACGGCACAAGCCGTATGCCGCATATTCGTCATAATCAAACTCGGAATAGGATAGCTCTCCTAGTGGCGTAATCTTCAAGATCTGTCCTTCTTCGAGAGGGATATCCTCATAATGTCCGAGCTTCAAGGTGTCAAATAGTTTGGTGTTGATGACCGACTTCCACAAGATTTCCTCAGTGCTTGCGTAAACGAACAGCTTTTCCTTCGGAAAGTGCAAAATCGAAATGGGATTATCACCCTTAATCAAATAAATATTGCTCTTGTCGTCAAGCAGGGCAAAAGAAAAGCTCCCCGACACGGTTTCAGCCATAAAGCGCAGGCTGTTCTCGTCGAGGAGCTTCTGTTGTTCAAGTAATTGTACGGCAATGTAGCTGTCAGTTTCGATCTTGCTCTTGGGAAGGTGGTACTGCTTTTTCAGGTCGTCCATGTTGTATAGAACACCGTTATGAGTAAGGGCAAACTTTGTGCCTCCTGCTTTGCCGTAAAAGGGATGATTGTTGTAATTCTTCTTGGCAAGACCGTGAGTGGCGTGGCGAGTGTGTCCGATGATTGCAGACGCTTCCTTGGGCGGCTTGAACGTGACCGCATACGCCGCCTTGGGTGCTTTGTCGATTACGATTCTGTTCTTATGATGGTAGGCAATTCCGCAAGCATCTGTGCCTCGTACCGAAGATTCGCTTGCAAGCTCGTTCAGCAGTGCCGCCAAGTCGGTTTTTGCTTCTTCCGCATAGGAAGAAAATCCGAAGATTCCGCACATCTTATATTTCCTCACTTTCCTCTGTAATTTCGTTGATATAGAGCCGCTTGGATTTGAGATACTTGATCAGCTCGTCCTTACCCTTGATATTGCCCACAAATTCGCTCCAAGACAGCCCTTCGATCTCGGTGTCACTTCTATCCTTGCAAACGTGGCAAAGCTCGTCCACAAGCTGCAAGGTGGCAAGGAAGGTGTTGTAATTGAGCGTTCCACGGAACAAACGGAACTCCACCGTAGAGTAGTTGCATAGATTGACCGCAACGTATCTGCCATAGCTTTTGTCCTTGGCGTTTTTGTAGGTGTTGGCGGTGTTCTCGGAGATTCCGTAACGGCTTGCCCAACGGTTCATGTTGTCCACTGTTCTGCGAGAGAGTTTCAGAAGCTCATTCCAATGGTTCTCCACAAAGAAGACGATACGGGCAATAACCGCCTCCTGCGCTTCTTCGCTCTCTCCGAATGCCGAACGGTTCACGTGGCAGTGCAGACCGCAGGTGTCGGTGTCGTGGGAGCGGTACTCCATCTTGATTGCCTTGCGGAACACCTCTTGCCAATTCATGTGTTCAGTGTGATAGGCAAGCGTCATGGGATGCGACACAAGCTCAAAGCCGTCCTCAAGACTTCCATCGTGCTTGCAGTACAGATGCTCGTCGTCACGGTTGGCTATGTACATGAGCGTATCGGCGTTGTCGCTACACTCACCGCCATCGTCGATTTCAAGCTCTACACCGATAAACAAATCGCCCTCTCCGTAGAAGATCGGAGAGGGCTTGTAATTGTAGCTTTCAATGCTACTGTCATTCAGACGGTCATAGCAAGAGGAACAGTAGTCACGGTGGGAATCCTCGTCATAACAGGCATCGTCCTCGCAGATCACCCGACCGCAATCTGAGCAGTGAATGAAGTTGTACTCATAGCAGTGGTTGCAAAGTGTGTAATTGTCCTCG
>JAZSMX010000079.1:0-3100 GCA_045536125.1 Eubacteriales bacterium
AGCATCCTCGGTGTCGGATTCATCGTGCTTGGTGGATTTGTCTACCAAACCGACGTGCTTGCCAAAAAGCTGTTCCTCATCGCACTCGGTGTCATTCTTCTCTTTCCTCTTCTCCTCCCCATCGTCAAGGAAAAGATTCATTTCAAGAAGAAAGAAACCGTTGCAAAGCCTCAAAAAGGTCTGTTTTTCCTCGGTGTTCTCTTCTTAACGGTTCTCATCGGACTTTTGATCCCCGCAACCTTTATTGCGGCGTCTCCTCAGGAATACGTTGACATTTCCTATTTCCACAATCCGCTTTGGTATCTGGTCAGCTCCTTCTCTATGGCGGCGGGACTGTTCCTGATCTGGCTCAGTGTTTTCTACTGGCTTGCTACACCAAACGGAAAGCTCCTCTTTACACGGATCGTTTGGGTTCTTTGCGGTGTCATGCTTGTCAACTACATGTTTTTCGGAACCAATCTCGGAAACATGTCTGCAGCGCTCCAGTATGACGAGGGTATGAGCTTTACTGTGAACGAGCACATTCTCAATATTGTTGTAATCCTCCTGCTCTCCGCGCTTCTCGTCTTTGTCATTGTAAAGTGGAAAAAGCTTGTTTCCCTTGTGCTTTTGACCTCGATTGCCGCATTCGGCATCATGTCTGTGGTTCACATCGTCGGTATCCAAACGGAGGTTACCGGAATTCTTGAAACCCAGCGCGATGAGCACCCCTCCTTCACTTTAAGCAAAAACGGAAAGAACGTGGTTGTCATTATGCTGGACCGTTCCGTCGGTGTATTCCCCACGTATATTTTCAATGAAAAGCCCGAGCTTAAAGAAAAATTCGCAGGGTTCACCCATTACAAAAACACGCTTTCCTTTGGAGGAAACACCAATTTCGCAGCCCCCAGTCTTTTCGGCGGATACGAATACACTCCCGTTGAAATGAACAAGCGCGATGAAGAAAAACTTGTCACCAAGCATAACGAGGCGATCCGCGTCATGCCGGTCCTTTTCTCGCAGAACGGATATACCGCCACGGTTTGCGACCCTGTCTATCCAAATTATCGAAAAATTTCGGATTTCTCTATTTTTGAGGAATACGAGGGCATCGAAGCATACGCTCTTCACGGCTCCTTCAATGAACCGGAGCCCATCAAAAATGCGATCACCCTCAATCACCGCAACTTCTTCTGCTTCAGCCTGATGAAGACGCTTCCGCTCCTTGCACAACCGCTGCTCTATGACGGAGGCACTTACAATCAGATCGACGTGCTTGATACCTCTACACCCGTATACCAGGTACAGGTCATCGAAGAGAATTCCACAACGAAGGCAGAGGGCTACAACAAAAACTTCATGACGCACTATAACGTCTTGAAGCATTTGGGAACAATGACGCAGATTTCTGACGGTGACGAAAACACCTTTATGTATCTCGTGAACGATCTGACACACGAGCCTACTCTGTTGCAAAAGCCCGATTACGAGCCTCAGTATACCGTTGATAATACTCAGTACGATACGAACAATGAAGAACTCTACAACATCGACGGAAACACAATTCGTATGGATGATTCCTACTACGTAACACACTACCATTCCAACATGGCGGCAATGATCCAAATCGGGAACTGGTTAGATTATTTGCGAGAGGAAGGCGTTTACGACAATACCAGAATCATTATCGTGGGCGACCACGGATACAAGGGATGGCAAGCAAGTGAGCTCATCCTGGAGGACAAGAAGAACGTGCTTCTCTACAACCCTCTTCTGATGGTAAAGGATTTCAATGCCACAGAATTCACTTCCTCGGATGAATTCATGACCAATGCAGATGTTCCCACCCTGGCAACGGACGGTCTGATTGAAAATCCCATCAATCCGTTTACGGGAAAAGAGATCAATTCGGATGAAAAGCATGCCCATGATCAGATGGTTATTGAAAGTACTGAATGGGATATTTCCACAAACAACGGAACTACCTACAAGGCAAGCGGTTGGGCAAAAGTCAGCGACAATATCAAGGATCCCAAAAAATGGGGCTTCTACAAGGAGGACGTTATTCTGAAGGATCATGCCTTCCCAGACTAATCAATCCTTTTGAAAGTTGGAATTCAAACCGCACCGTTATAATAAAACACTAAAAAAGTCTCTCCTTTGTAATCTTTCGGGTTACAAAGGAGAGCAATTTGCGACAAAAAGCTTTTTGTAACATGATCTTAAAAAGCACCGTCCATACCACCTTCCATCCTTTCAAAAACAAAAGGAGTAATCAATGGACTTCTTTACAATACTGTCCACCCTATTGATAGGTCCCTTGAAGCTTGTCTTTGAGTTGATCTTCCAATTGGCAAACTCATTTGTTGATCACCCCGGTATATCGATCATATTTTTGAGTCTTTGCATGAACATTCTGGTATTACCTCTTTACAGAAGAGCCGATGCCATGCAGGAGGAAGCGCGCGACGTCGAAATGAAGCTGAGTCGCGGCGTTTCTCACATCAAGAAGACCTTCTCGGGCGACGAGAAGATGATGATCCTTCAAGCTTACTACCGACAGAATAACTATAAGCCCACCGATGCGCTCAAGGGTTCTCTTTCTCTTCTTCTGGAGATTCCCTTCTTCATGGCGGCTTATCAGTTTCTGTCCTCCCTCAAGATTCTGGAGGGTGTCTCTTTAGGTCCGATCAAGGATCTGGCTGCTCCCGACGGACTTTTGGTCATCGGTGGGGTGGCAATCAACCTGCTTCCCATCCTCATGACCTTGATCAACGTCATTTCCTGTGTGATCTACCTCAAGGGCTTCCCTCTCAAGAGCAAAATCCAGCTTTACGGAATGGCATTGTTCTTTCTCGTCTTCCTTTACACCTCTCCCGCAGGTCTTGTTTTCTACTGGACCTTGAACAACCTCTTCTCCCTTGTAAAGACCATCTTCTACAAGCTGAAGAACCCCAAATTGATCCTGCGGATTCTGACAAGCATCCTCGGTGTCGGATTCATCGTGCTTGGTGGATTTGTCTACCAAACCGACGTGCTTGCCAAAAAGCTGTTCCTCATCGCACTCGGTGTCATTCTTCTCTTTCCTCTTCTCCTCCCCATCGTCAAGGAAAAGATTCAT
>JAZSMX010000163.1:0-8874 GCA_045536125.1 Eubacteriales bacterium
CCCCACGCCATCGGCTACGCGAATGCCTGCGGCATCCCCTTCGCGCGCCCCTACATCAAGTACACCCCGACCTGGTCGCGCAGCTTCACCCCCGCCAATCAGGCAGACCGCAAGAAGGTTGCCAAGATGAAGCAGATCCCCGTACACGATCTGATCGACGGCAAGAGCCTTCTGTTTGTGGATGATTCCATCGTGCGCGGCACACAGCTCAAGGAAACGGTGGACTTCCTCTACCAGAACGGCGCGAAGGCAATCCACATGAGAAGCGCTTGCCCTCCCATCATGTATACCTGCAAGTACCTCAACTTCACCCGCGCGACGAGCGAAATGGAGCTTCTGGCACGCAAGACCGTGATGGAATTGGAGGGAGAAGAGGGCTTTGAGCATCTGGATGAGTACAGCGACTTTTCCACCGAGCGCGGTCAGCGTCTGCGTGAGCGCATCTGCGAGAATCTTCGCTTTGATTCTCTGGAGTTCCAGTCGCTTGAGGGTGTGATCAAGGCAATCGGAATTGAGCCCTGCAAGCTCTGCACCTACTGCTGGAGCGGGAAAGAATAAACCACGAACGTATCAAGATAAAAACGAAAGGGAAGGACAGATTTATGAACAACTCCAAATCCGAAAGCTACGCTGCGGCGGGCGTGGATATTACCGCGGGCTACCGCGCGGTCGAATTGATGAAGAAGCACATTGCGCGCACGAAGAACGAGGGCTGTCTTGACGACGTGGGCGGCTTTGGCGGCTGCTTCGGGCTGAACCTTGCGGGCATGGAAGAGCCCGTTCTGGTTTCGGGCACGGACGGTGTCGGAACCAAGCTCCGCTTTGCCATGCTGCTTGACCGCCACGATACCATCGGCATCGACGCGGTGGCAATGTGTGTCAACGACATCATCTGCTGCGGCGCGCGTCCCCTCTTTTTCCTGGACTATATCGCGTGCGGAAAGAACTACCCCGAAAAGATCGCGGCGATCGTTTCGGGCGTTGCGGAGGGCTGTGTGCGCTCCGGCTGCGCGCTCATCGGCGGTGAGACCGCGGAGCATCCCGGCATGATGCCCGAGAACGATTACGATATCGCGGGCTTCGCCGTGGGCATCGTTGACAAAAAGAAGATGATTGACAATGAAACGACGAAGGAGGGCGACGTGATCATCGCGCTTGCCTCCAGCGGTGTGCATTCCAACGGCTTCTCCCTGGTCAGAAAGGTCTTTGACGTGGAGAACAATCCTCATCTGTGCGAGCCCTGCGAGGCGCTGGGCGGCGCATCGGTCGCAGAGACGCTGCTCACCCCCACAAGACTTTACGTCAAGCCGATCCTCTCTCTCCTTGAGAAGGTGAACGTCAAGGGCATCAGCCATATCACGGGCGGCGGCTTCTATGAAAACATTCCGAGATCCATCCCGAAGGGACTTTCCGCGCGCATCGACAAGTCCGCGGTCAAGGTGCTTCCCATCTTTGATCTGATCCAATCGACGGGCAACATTCCCGAGCGCGACATGTATAACACCTTCAACATGGGTGTGGGCATGAGCGTCACGGTCGCTCCCGAGGACGCGGACGCGGCGCTTGAGATTTTGCGCGCGGCAGGCGAGGATGCCTACGTCATCGGAACGATCGTCAAGGGCGACGACGGCGTGATCTTTGCGTAAGAGGTAGGCTTATGACGAACATTGCGGTTTTGGTTTCGGGCGGCGGCACCAATCTCCAGGCACTCATCGACGCCGAGGGGCGCGGAGAGCTGGGGGACGGCAAGATCACCCTGGTTCTTTCCTCCAAGGAGGGCGTCTACGCATTGGAGCGCGCGAAGAATCACAACATTCCCTCCGTGGTGCTTGCGCGGGGTGCGTTTGATAATATCGCGGCATACTCAAGGGCGCTTGCCGATCTTCTGACGGAGAAGGGGATCGACCTTGTGGTGCTCGCGGGATTTCTGACCATCATTGACGAGCAGGTCTACGAGCGGTTTCCCAACCGAATTCTGAACGTGCATCCCGCCCTCATCCCCTCGTTCTGCGGCAAGGGCTATTACGGCTTGCGCGTTCACGAGGCGGCACTGGAGAAGGGTGTCAAGGTTTCGGGCGCGACCGTCCACATTGTCACCCCCGAATGCGACGCAGGACCGATTGTGCTTCAGAAGGCGGTCGAGGTCAGAGAGGGGGATACCCCCGAAACGCTGCAACGGCGCATCATGGAGGAAGCGGAATGGAAGCTGCTTCCACAGGCAGTCAAGCTCTTCTGCGACGGAAGAATCACCGTCGAACATCAAATTGTGCATATCAAAGGAGAATAAACGATGAAGGTATCCACCATTGCAAGTGAGCTTCAGTCTCTCGCCTATCACGGCAGAGGCATTATGATCGGTAAGAGCGCGGACGGAACGCGCGCCGTCGCCGCGTATTTCATTATGGGCAGAAGCGAAAACAGCCGCAACCGCGTTTTCGTTGCCGAGGGCGACGCGATGCGCACCCGTGCGTTTGACGAGTCCAAGATGACCGATCCCCATCTGATCATCTATTACCCCGTGCGCGTGCTTGGGAACAAGACCATTGTAACCAACGGAGATCAGACCGACACGATCTACGATCTGATGGATCGGCAGATGACCTTCGAGCAGGCACTCCGTACCCGTGAATTTGAGGATGATCAGCCCAACTTCACCCCCCGTATTTCGGGCATCATCCACCTTGAGAAGGGAGACATGAACTACGCGATGTCCATTCTCAAGAGCGCGGAGGGGGACGATTCCTCCTGCGAGCGCTTCACCTACGCATACTCCAACCCCATCGCGGGCAGAGCGAAATTCATCCACACCTACAACGGCGACGGAAATCCGTTGCCCTCCTATGAGGGGGAGCCCAAGACGCTGGAGCTTCCCGACGTGGACATCGACACCCTGACCGATCTGATCTGGAAGAATCTCAATGAAGACAACAAGGTCTCTCTCTTCGTCAGATACATTGATATCGCAAGCGGCGAGAGCGAGACGAGAATCGTGAATAAAAACGTGTGAGGTGACAAACCATGAAAGAATTTGAACTCAAATACGGCTGTAACCCCAATCAGAAGCCCTCAAAGATCTTTATGGAGGACGGCTCGTCCCTTCCCATTGAGATCCTTTGCGGAAGACCGGGATACATCAACTTTTTGGATGCCTTCAACTCCTGGCAATTGGTCAAGGAGCTCAAGAGTGCGCTGGGACTTCCCGCGGTGACCTCCTTCAAGCACGTCAGCCCCACCTCCGCGGCGGTCGGCATCAAGCTGTCCGAGAAGCTCAAGAAGGCTTGCTTCGTGGACGACGTCGAGGGCTTGGACGATTCCCCCCTGGCTTGCGCCTACGCAAGAGCGAGAGGCACGGACAGAATGTGCTCCTTCGGTGACTGGGTGGCACTCTCCGACGTTTGCGACGTGACCACGGCGCTCCTGATCAAGCGCGAGGTCTCCGACGGTGTCATCGCGCCCGGCTACGAGCCCGAGGCATTGGAGATCCTCAAGTCCAAGAGAAAGGGCAACTACAACATTGTAAAGATCGATCCCGATTACGTGCCCGCTCCCATTGAGAGAAAGCAGGTATACGGAATCACCTTCGAGCAGGGAAGAAACAATTACGAGATCACGCCCGCGCTCTTTGAAAACATTGTGACCGCCAACCGCGACCTTCCCGAGGGTGCCGTGAGAGACCTGGTCATTGCGCTCATCACCCTCAAGTACACTCAGTCTAACTCGGTCTGCTACGCGGTGGACGGACAGGCGATCGGTGTCGGCGCGGGACAGCAGTCCAGAATCCACTGCACGCGACTTGCGGGCTCTAAGGCGGACACCTGGTTCCTTCGTCAGCACGAGAAGGTATTGAATCTCCCCTTCAAGGATACCCTGGGACGCCCCGACCGTGACAACGTCATCGACGGCTACGTCAACGGAAACGAGGAGGACGTCACGGCGGACGGCAACTGGCAGAAGTACTTTACAAGACAGCCCGAGCCTCTCACGGACGCGGAGAAGAAGGCATACCTTGCCTCCGTGGACGGTGTGGCACTCGGCTCGGATGCCTTCTTCCCGTTTGACGACAACATCGAGCGCGCGAAGAGAAGCGGTGTCAAGTACATCGCAGAGCCCGGCGGATCGATCCGCGATGACGTGGTGATCAACTGTGCCGACAAGTACGGCATGGTGATGGCGTTCACGGGCATGAGACTCTTCCACCATTGATCAAGGCTTGACGGAAGAAAGACAAAGGAGAGCTTCGGTATGAAGATTATGGTTGTCGGTGGCGGCGGGCGCGAGCATGCCATCATTAAAAAATTGAAGGAAAACAAGAGCATCACCGAGATTTACGCGCTTCCCGGCAACGGCGGCATTGCCGCGGATGCCGTGTGCGTGGACGTGGGAGCGAAGGACATTGCGGGCATTGTGGATTTTGCCGTGAGGACGGGAATCGATTATGCCGTCGTCGCACCGGACGATCCGTTGGTGCTGGGGGCTGTGGACGCGCTGGAGGAGCGCGGCATTCCCTGCTTCGGTCCTCGCAAGTGCGCGGCGATCATTGAGGGAAGCAAGGTCTTTTCCAAGAATCTGATGAAGAAATACGGAATTCCCACCGCCTCTTACGAGGTCTTTGACGATATGCGGGCGGCTCTGGAGTATCTGGACACCGCGCCCATTCCCACCGTCATCAAGGCGGACGGACTGGCACTCGGCAAGGGTGTGATCATCGCCATGACGCGGGACGAGGCAAGGGATGCCGTGCGCTCCATGATGGAGGATAAGGTCTTTGGCGCGAGCGGAGATCACATCGTCATCGAGGAATTTCTGACGGGCCCCGAGGTTTCCGTTCTTTCCTTTACCGACGGGAAGTGTGTCGTTCCCATGGTGTCCTCCATGGATCACAAGAGAGCGGGGGACAACGATACGGGACTCAACACGGGCGGCATGGGAACGGTGGCGCCCAACCCCTATTACACGGAGGAGATCGCGAAGGAGTGCATGGAAACGATCTTCCTTCCCACGGTGAGAGCGATGAATGCTGAGGGCAGAACCTTCAAGGGATGCCTCTATTTCGGCTTGATGCTGACCGAAAAAGGACCTCGCGTGATCGAGTACAACTGCCGCTTCGGAGATCCCGAAACGCAGGTGGTGCTGCCGCTTCTGGAGAGCGATCTCTTCACCGTCATGCAGGCGGTGACGAACGAAACGCTGTCCGACTGTCCCGTGAAATTCAAGGACGCGCACGCGGCTTGCGTGATCATGGCGTCCAAGGGCTATCCCACGGCATATGAGAAGGGCTATGAGATTACAATGGACGAAGATGTTCTTCCCTCGGTCTTTGTGGCGGGAGCGACCTTGAAGGATGGGAAGCTTCTGACCTCGGGCGGCAGAGTCCTTGGTGTGACGGCGGTCGGAGAGACGCTGAAGGAGGCGATCGACGCATCCTACTCTATGGTTGACCGAGTGAAGTTTGACAACGCATATTACAGAAAGGACATCGGCGCACGCGCGATGGCGGCGAAGGGAAACTGAATCATGGTATATAGAATTTATGTAGAAAAGAGAGAGGAGCTTGCACACGAGGCGCATTCTCTTCTTTCGGAATTGAAAAATCTTTTGGGCATTGCGTCCCTGGAATCGGTGCGCGTTCTCAACCGCTACGATGCCGAGGGCATTGAGGGAGAGCTTCTTTCCGAGGCGGTGCGCTACGTGTTCTCCGAGCCTCAATTGGATCTGCTTTCCACCGAATTGCCCAAAAAGGACGGAGAAACGGTCTTTGCCGTGGAGTACCTGCCGGGACAGTTTGACCAGAGAGCGGATTCCGCCGCGCAGTGCGTGCAGATCATCTCTCAGGGCGAGCGTCCCTTGATCCGCACCGCGAAGGTCTATCTTCTCGGCGGAAGGCTCAGTGCCGAGGAGATCGAGAAGATCAAGAAGTTCGTCATCAACCCCGTGGAGGCGAGAGAGGCGAGCCTTGAGATCCCCGAAACGCTGGCGGTCAAGTATGACATTCCCACCTCGGTGGCGACCTTGGACGGATTCCTCTCTCTTGACCGAGAGGGACTTGCCGCGTTTGTGCGCGACTACGGTCTTGCCATGGACGTGGACGATATTGCCTTCTGTCAGGACTATTTCAAGAGTGAAAAGAGAGATCCCACCATCACCGAGATCCGCATGATCGATACCTACTGGTCGGATCACTGCCGTCACACCACCTTCAATACCACCATTGACCGTGTGTATTTCGAGGACGAGCTGCACAAAGAGGCTTACGAGGAGTACCCTGAGACGCGCCGTGCTCTGGGCAGAACCAAGCCGCAGAATCTGATGGACATCGGCACACTGGCGGCAAAATATCTGAAAAAGACAGGAAAGCTGGATAAGCTGGACGAATCCGAGGAGATCAACGCCTGCACCGTCAAGATGGAGGTCGAGATCGACGGCAAGAGAGAGCCTTGGCTGCTTCTCTTCAAGAATGAAACGCACAACCATCCCACCGAGATCGAGCCCTTCGGCGGCGCGGCAACCTGCATCGGCGGCGCGATCCGCGATCCTCTGTCGGGACGCTCCTACGTCTATGCGGCAATGCGTGTCACGGGTGCGGCAGATCCCACGGTGCCTGTGAGCGAGACCATCAAGGGAAAGCTTCCCCAGAGAAAGATCGTGCAGACCGCGGCGGCGGGATATTCCTCCTACGGTAACCAGATCGGTCTTGCGACGGGTGTGGTGGACGAGCTGTACCATCCCGGATATGCCGCAAAGAGAATGGAGATCGGCGCGGTGATCGCGGCAGCTCCTGCACAGAACGTGCGCCGCGAGTGCCCCGTGGACGGTGACATCGTCGTTCTGTTGGGCGGACGCACGGGACGCGACGGTATCGGCGGCGCGACGGGCTCCTCCAAGGCACACGACTCCCATTCGGTGGAGAGCTGCGGTGCGGAGGTGCAAAAGGGAAATGCGCCCGAGGAACGAAAGCTGCAGCGCCTCTTCCGCAATGCCGAGGCGTCGCACATGATCAAGAGATGCAACGACTTCGGTGCGGGCGGTGTTTCGGTCGCGGTCGGTGAGCTTGCGGACGGACTGGACATCGATCTCGGTGCCGTTCCGAAGAAATATGACGGACTTGACGGCACGGAGCTTGCCATCAGCGAATCCCAGGAGAGAATGGCGGTCGTTCTGGATCCCTCCGACGTCGAACGCTTCAAGGAGCTTGCGGAAACGGAGAATCTGGAGGCTACGGTCGTCGCTCGCGTGACCGAGGAAAAGAGACTTCGCATGCGCTGGAACGGCAAGGTGATCGCGGACATCTCCCGTGAATTCCTCAACTCCAACGGTGCGGAGAAGCACATCGAGATCGCTCCCACGCCCGCGGCAGATTGGCAGCGCGCGCCCGTGAAGAGCTTTACGGAGGGAATGAAGACGCTGGTCTCGGATCTCAACGTCTGCTCCAAGCGCGGACTTTCCGAGCGCTTTGACTCCACCATCGGTGCGGGTACGGTGCTCATGCCCTTCGGCGGCAAGCATCAGCGCACCCCCATCCAGGCGATGGTCAACAAGATTTCCGTAGAGCGGAAGCACACCGATTCCTGCTCCTTCATGTCCTGGGGCTATAACCCCTATATCACCGAGAAGAGCCCCTATCACGGCGCGTATCTCGCGGTCGTGGAGAGTGCCTCCAAGCTGGTGGCAGCGGGCGCATCCTTCGAGGACGTATACCTTTCCTTCCAGGAGTATTTCGAAAAGCCCATGAAGGATCCCAAGCGCTGGGGCAAGCCGATGGCGGCATTGCTCGGTGCGTTCCGCGCACAGATGGATCTCGGCATTGCCGCGATCGGCGGTAAGGACTCCATGAGCGGATCGTTTGAACAGTTGGACGTTCCTCCCACGCTCGTTTCCTTCGCGGTGACGACGGGGAAGACCGACGACGTCATCACAGGGGAGCTCAAGGCGGCGGGACACAAGCTGGTTCTCATCGCTCCCGAACGGGACGCGAACGGACTCCCGAGGAAGGAATCTCTTCTGTCCGTCTATGAGCGCGTGACCGCTCTTTGCCGTGCGGGCAAGGTTTATGCGGCTTACACGCCCACCTACGGCGGCATTGCGGAGGCAGTCTACAAGATGAGCATCGGTAACGGATTTGGCGTTGCCTTCGATCCCTCGCTCTCCCTCTCCGATCTCTTCTCCTACAATTACGGCGCGTTTGTGCTTGAAACCGATGACGCGACCGTGGGCACGCCCGTCGGTACGGTTCTGGAGGCTCCCGTTTACACGTGGGGCGACGAGATCCTTTCCGCCGACACGCTGTCCGCGCTTTACGAAGGAAAGCTGGAGAGCGTATATCCTACTCTGGAGGGCGGCGCGAGCCGTTCCATCGAAAACTTCTCTTACCGTGCCGAGAGCCGCGTCTCTCCCCTTGTGAAGGTGGCGCGTCCCAAGGTGCTCATTCCCGTATTCCCCGGTACGAACTGCGAATTTGACAGCGCAAAGGTCATGCGCGACGCGGGTGCGGATGCCGAGATTTTCGTCATCAACAACCTCACGGGCGAGGGCATCGCGAGAAGCGTCGAGGGCTTTGCCAAGAAGCTGAAGGAATCGCAGATGATCTTCGTTCCCGGAGGCTTTTCGGGCGGTGACGAGCCCGACGGCTCGGGAAAATTCATCATGGCATTCTTCCGCAACGGCGCGATCCGCGAGGGCGTTCACGATCTGCTGGAAAACCGCGACGGTCTGATCGCGGGCATCTGCAACGGCTTCCAGGCGCTTGTGAAGCTCGGTCTTGTCCCCTACGGAAAGATCATCGATACTGATGAGAATTCTCCCACGCTGACCTTCAACACCATCGCGCGCCACCAGACCAAGCTGGTACGCATCCGCGTGGCGTCCAACAAGTCTCCC